>CAJBSQ010000495.1 GCA_903958265.1 uncultured Planctomycetaceae bacterium | reverse complement strand
GTTGCCCGGGTTTGCAACGGCCCGGTGGCGTCATAGGCTAGGGGTTTGCGGCGCAGGCGGTTCCCGGCACACGGGCGGTATGAGCGACATCCTCTTCCACTACCACCGCGTCAACCCCACGACGTGGTTCTACTTCGCGTCGCTTTTGTCGCTCGCGCTGTTCTTCAAGTTCAACCGGTTGTGGAGCATCCGCAACCTTGATCTGATCGGGCTGATTCTTCTCGCTCCGGGCATCCTCGCCGTGGAGTATGGCGGCTACAAGGCGAACGCTGCCGACCAGCAGCTTGGCTTCGTCTGGCTGTTCGTGGTGTCGGGCTGGTTTCTCGTGCGGATGCTCTGCGACTCGATGATGGTCCGCCGCCCGATGCTGGAGCCGAACCTCACCACGGGCGGGCTGACGTTTCTCGGCGTCTCGCTGCTGATCTTCCTGCTGGCCAACGTGATCACCACCCGGCCCCAGCGGGACGACGTGGCGGGGGCCGCGGCCGCCGACCGGCTGGAGGCCCGGGAAGCCCGGGTCGACGCCGACCAGCTGGCCCGGCTCGGGCCCGGATATCCGCTCCTGTTTCTGCTGCCGCAGATCTCGACCCAGCGAATCTTCTTCGCCCCAGACGCCACCGCCGAACCGCCAGAACCCAGCGATGCCAACCGCCGGGCGGTTCACGAGACGACGGCACGGATCATGGCGATCGCATCGCAGCTGGCGATCGTGATCGGCATGGTGGTGATCGGCTGGCGGCATTTCGAGAACCTCCGGCTGGGCATCGCGGCAGCCGTGCTCTACCTGCTCCTTCCCTACACGGCCACGATGACCGGCCGCGTGGATCACGTCCTCCCGGGAGCGCTCGTGCTCTGGGCCGTGGCCTCCTACCGCCGGCCGTTCCTCGCGGGCGTGCTCATCGGCCTGGCGATCGGCACGATCTACTACCCCGTGTTCCTGCTCCCCTTGTGGTGCAGTTTCTACTGGGAGCGGGGCGTGCGCCGCTTCGCCCTCGGTGTGGCGGCGGCGCTGGCGGCGCTGGTGGTGGCGCTCTGGTTCACGTCGCCCGACGCCACCGTGTTTCTCGGGCAACTCCGCCAGATGTTCGGCTGGATCTTCCCGAACGAGGTCTCGCTGGAGGGCTTCTGGGCGCTGCCATCTCAGGATGCCGTCTTCCGGCTGCCCGTGCTCGCCGCGTTCGTGGCGATGATGGCGACGCTCGCCATCTGGCCGGCGCCCAAGAACCTCGGCACGCTCATGAGCTGCACGGCCGCGGTGCTCCTCGGCAGCCAGTTCTGGAAGGCCCACAACGGCGGCCTGTTCATGGCCTGGTACCTGCCGGTGCTCCTGCTCGTGGTGTTCCGGCCCAACCTCGAAAACCGGGTGGCGATGCTGATGCTCACCCCCGAGTGGTTTTCCCGCCGCCGGGCCGCGTGAACGGCGGGTCTCGATCGCAATCGACTTCCGTGGATCGCCGGCTCGGGGGCGGCAAAAGTCGCGTCGCCGGGGCGAGGATACGCCCAAGGCTCCGCGAGCGTTCGCCGACCCCCTTCGCCTACCCGCCCTCGCTGACAGAGCCGGCGAACCACGGAAGTCGAAGGCGCTCTAGCTGCGCCGGGGATCGAAGCCGGGAGGCGGAGCCTGCCGCATCGCCAGCCAGGCCCGCCACGCCCGCGAGTCCCACTCGAGGTTGGTGCCGGTGAGCGCGACGAGAGCCTCGAGCACACGCTCGTTTCGGACCGTCACCTTCGACCTCTTCGGCCCGCCCCCCATCGACAGGCCGCCGCCAGTTGGGGTGAACGTGGCGCTGGTCGATCCTTCCGGCGTGCCGCCACCGGTCACGACCACGTGCTGCGTCTCGAGCGCGTCGATGAGCGGGCCGACCACCGACGGCACGCCCAGCCGGCCGAGGGCTTCGGCGGCGCGGTTCACCTGGGCGTTGTCGGCGCTGTGCAGGGCCGCCACGAGCGTGGGGAGAGCGACGTGCGGCCCGATCGTGGTGAGCCGCTCGACCGCCGCGATTCTCGTCTCCGGGTCGGCATGATCGAGCGCCGTGGCCACCAGCACGCCGAGCGCATCCGACGAACGGATCCGCGAGAGCGACTCGACATACCAGCCCCGAACCCGGAGGACCGGCTCCCTGGCGAGGGCCGCGGCAAGCGCCGGCACGGCGAACGGGTCGGCGATCTCGCGGATCTCCTCGGCGGCGGCGTCTGACTCCGCGGGCTGGTCGAGCCGGCGCCGGAGACGGTCGAGCTTCGCGATCCACTCCTTGCGGGCCAGGTTCGCCCGCTCGCCCCGCTCGATCAGGTCGATTTCCTGCGCCGTCCGCCAGCCTCCCTGATGGCGGACCATTCCCCGCGCCGCCATCAACTCCTGCTGCGTGGCCTTGCCAGGCTCTTCGCCCAGCACCTGAGCCGGAAGGACCGTCGCGACGCTGCTGGCGGCCAGAATGGCGTGCCAGAGAACAACGACACGCCGGACCGGAACCGAATGCCGGACCGGGCTGACGCAGCGGATCGGATGCCGGCGGATCATGCCACTGATCTCGGCAGGGAACGGGGCCCGGCTTGACCGGCGATCACATTGGCCGGGCCGCGTCTTGAATCATACCGACGTACACCGAGGCCACGCGGATGACCAGCATGGCGACCAGGGCGGCGACCAGGGCCCAGGCGACGAATCCAACCGCCCGCACGGCGGCGGCGGAGCCTCGACTCGCCGCTTCCTCGAGCCGGTCGGCCGTTCGGTCGAGGGTTTCCGCCGTGTTCCCGGTCATCTCACCGACCGCGATGGCCTCGAGGACCTCCCGCGGCAGCCTCCCCACCTCGCCGAGCGCCTCGGCCAGATCGTGGCCCTGCCGGAG
>CAJBSQ010000494.1 GCA_903958265.1 uncultured Planctomycetaceae bacterium | reverse complement strand
GATGTCGAGTTTGCCGGTGGGATCGTCGGCCGGGCAGTGCTTGCCCGTCTTGTCGTGCGCGCCGGCACCGTGCACCTGCCCGTCGTTCTGGGCCACATGGAAATCGTACGTCCACGGCCGGAGTTTCTCGACCATCGCCTCGTAGGCGGGCCAGAACTCGGCGTCGGTGTAGCCCGGCTTCACGAGGGCGTGCTCCGGGGCGTTGTAGCCGAGCAGGTAGAGGTAGGTGTGGGCGAGGTCAGCCTGGAATCCAAGTGCCTCGGGCATGCCGACCTCTTCGAGCAGGTCGAGCATGTCTTTCCAGGAGTGCATACCCGCCCAGCAGATCTCCCCCTCGGCAGCCAGTCGCTGGCCGTTGTCTTTCGCGATCTTCGCCGCCTCGCGAAAGGTTTCGGCGATCTTCACGGTGTTGGCTTTCGGGTTTTCCCGCCACTTCGCCACGCCAAACTCGGCTGAGTCGATGCGGATCACGCCGTACTTCCGCACGCCCTGCCGCTCGAAGACCTTCGCGATCCGGCAGGCCATCTTCACGGCCGAGAGAAACTTCTCCCGGGCCGCCGTGTCACCCATCGCCGAATCACCCACGGTGCCCGGCCACACTGGGGCCACCAGCGAACCGACCGAGAAGCCGTGTTTGGCGATCGTGTCGGCGATCTGCACGAGTTCCGAGTCGCTCGCCTCGGGGTTCGTGTGCGGCAGAAAGAGGAAGTAGTCGATGCCGTCGAACTTCTGGCCGTTCACAGTCGCGGCGGCGGTGAGTTCGAGCATCCGCTCGAGCGAGATTGGCGGCTCCTGGCCGGGATCGGTGCCCTTGCCGACGAGGCCGGGCCACATGGCGTTGTGAAGCTTAGGGGCGGAGTGGGGCATCTGCGTCAGGTCCTCGGTTGGGCTATGTCAGATCACGCGAGATGTGCAGGGGCTGCCCCTGCGGTTGGGCGGTTGGACGGGAAGTCTTCATGTCTTGCGTCCGTGCATGGGCAGGTCGGACTGGACATCCGGGCCGAAGTAGCGGAGCGAGACAAGCGGGCCGGGGCCGGTGTTCTTCACCGTGTAGCCGGCCGCGGCGGCGTCGGCCGAGATGAAGAGTTCGTCGGCCGTCATCTGGCCGAAGCGGATCAGGGTCGGCGTGGCCACGTCGTGGACGCCCACCGTGCCCTCGCCCTGCACGGTGATCCAGCCACTCGCGCCCGAGTCTTTCACCGTGATGCTCGCGCCTGGCTCGAGCGTGAGTTCCTTGGCGCTGAAGAGCTGCCGGCCGTCCACCTGGCCGTACACAATCCAGCGGTCGTGGGCGCCACCGGCCGAGCGCTTCTCGTCGAGGATCGGCTCGAGGTAGTTCGCTTCCTTGAAGTGGGTGTCGACATTCTTCTCCCAGTCGAGCTGACCGATGATGAAGTCGAGGTCCTGGTGCTTCTCCGTCGGCATGTCCTTGACGAGCAGGCTCCAGGGCACTGCCCGCCCCTCGACGAGCGACTGGAACATCGCGAACACGTCGCTGCCCCACTGGGGCTCGTAGGTCAGCAGTGAGCCCGGAGCATGCAACACGCCCGGCGGGATCAGCCAGCCGGTGCCCCGCTTCAGCCGGTAGGCCTTGGCGAGGTCGATGATCCCGTTGTCGCCGCGGTTCCAGTTCTCGAGGCAGCGGCGGACGTCGTCCTTCGTGGTGCCCGGCTCCAGCCCCATGAAGGTGTAGGGGAAGTTGTTGTCGCAGTTGTTGTACTGCGGCGGAAAGTAGTAGCTCTCCGGCTTGCCTTCCTGGCCGACGAGCTTGGCGTCGTCGAACGACTGGTGCATGTGGTGCGGGATCGGCCCCATGTTGTCGAAGAACTTCGAGTACACGGGCCACTTCTTGTAGCGATCCCAGATCGCCTGGCCGACGAGTTTCGCGCCCCCCTCGCTCACCGCATCGCGGAGCATGAATCGCTCGCCGCCAAACACGCACCAGGAGAGCCCCTCGTCGGGCACGCGGCCCTCGTTGGCGGCCTCGGTGGTGCTGGCAAACCACCGCTCGTCGATGCCGCCCCGGTCGAGACCGTAGGCGTAGTAGTCGTCAGGATGGAGGCGGACCCGCTTGCCGGGGTGGAGGAAGCTCCGCGGCACCCAGGTGGG
>CAJBSQ010000493.1 GCA_903958265.1 uncultured Planctomycetaceae bacterium | reverse complement strand
GCTGGCGGACCCACGGCACCGATCGATGAGGTCGCGCCATTTCCGGCCGACGCGCCGCCGATGCCTGAGCCATCCGCCGCGGACAACGCTCCCGAGCCGGCCGGCGATGAGCCCGCCGCTGACGAACCAGCGACCGAAGACCCGTTCGACGCCGCTGGCGCGAACGAACCTGTCCGCCGCTGGATCGACCGCACCGGCGGCTATGCCGTGGTTGGAACGCTCGTCGCCGTCGGCGAGGATGGCACCTGCGAACTCGCTGCGGCGGGCCGTCGGCTGAGAGTATCGATCGAGGCGCTCAGCGATCACGATCGTGACTACGCCCGGCGGGCCACGACGCGGTTGACGGCAGGTGGGACCGGCAAGCCTGCCACCGGCGACACGGCCGGCCTGTGATCGAGAGCGCATTCGGTTTACGTCTATCGCCGGCTCGGGGGCGGCAAAAGTCTCGTCGCCGGGCGAGGATACGCCCAAGGCTCCTCGAGCGTTCGCCGACCCCCTTCGCCTACCCGCCCTCGCTGACGTAGAAGACGCTACACATAGCTTGAAGGCGTTCTGGCGGTCCGGCAGCCCTCACGCCTCGTCGAGGAGGGCGACGGTCTCAAAGGCCTTCCCCTCGAGCATCTCGAGGGAAGCGCCCCCGCCCGTTGACACGTGGCTCACCCGGTCGGCGTAGCCGAGCTGCTCGACCGCTGCCGCCGAGTCGCCGCCACCGATGATCGTCACTCCGCCTGCCGCGGTCGCCGCCGCCACCGCGTCTGCCACCGCCTTGGTACCGGCATCGAACGGAGGCATCTCGAACACGCCCATCGGTCCGTTCCAGACCACCGTGCCCGCGGAGCGGATGATCGCGGCATAGGCCGCCGCCGTGTCCGGTCCGATGTCGAGGCCCTCGAATCCGTCGGGAATCTGGCCGGCCTTCACGATCTGCTTGTTCGCCGTCGCGGAAAAGTCGTCGGCGCAGTGGGTGTCGACGGGCAGCACGAGCTTGCTGCCTCCCGTCGCGATCAGCTCCTTGGCGAGTTCGACCTTGTCTGGCTCCACCAGCGACTTCCCGGTCTTGCCTCCCTGGGCGAGCGAGAAGGTGTAGGCCATCGCCCCGCCGATCAGCACGTGGTCGCAGATCGAGAGCAGATTTTTGATCACGGCGATCTTGTCCGACACCTTCTTGCCGCCGAGGATCGCCACGAACGGTCGCCTGGGGCGGCGAATCGCATCGGCGAGGTACTGGATCTCCTTCTCGACGAGGAAGCCGACGACGGCCGGCTTGCCCGAGGCCTTCAGCGCCGCGGGCACCGCATGCATGCTTGCCTCGGTGCGGTGGCAGGTGCCGAAGGCGTCGTTGACATAGGCATCGGCCAGGCCGACAAGGCCGTCGACGTAGGCCTTGTCATCGCCCTTCTTCTCCCCCTTGTTGAACCGCACGTTCTCCAAGACGAGCACGCCACCCGCCGACAGGGCCTGGGCCTTGGCATGGGAGTCGGGGCCGCCGGTGTCGGAGGCGAGCTCGACGTTCGTGCCGAGGAGTTCCCCGAGTCGAGTGGCCACCGGAGCCAGCGAGAACTCGGCCTCGAATCCCTTGCCTGCGGGCCGGCCCAGGTGTGACATCAAAATGGCCTTCCCGCCGCGGTCCACGATCGACCTGATCGTGGGCAGGGCCATGCGAATCCGCCGGTCGTCAGTGATGGCCCCGGAGTCATCCTGCGGCACGTTGAAGTCGACGCGGACGAGGATGGTCTTGCCGGCGGGGTCGAGGGCGGCGACGGACTTCTTGGCCATGGATGGATCTCCAGAACGGGTGGGATGAATCGCGGGCGTATTCGACACGGCTCGGTCCCGGTCCGCAAGCCGCGAGGGCTCACCGGTCGCGGGCGCTGTCGTGATGAGGGTTTGGTGTGGGCAGCTGTGCCGCGACCTCGGTGAGCCAGGCGTCGAGCCGCGTCCGCAGCGCGGCGGCCTGCTCGGGCTGTGAGCCGGCCAGGTCATTCGCCTCGCCGGGGTCGGCGGCGAGATCGTAGAGTTCGTCGCGGCCGTCCTCGTGGAAATGAATGAGCCGCCAGTCGCCTGCACGGATGGCCGAGTAGGGCGTGGCGCCGCCGGGGTGGTAGTGGGGATAGTGCCAGAAGATGGCGTCGCGGCCGAGCGGGCCGCCGCGGAGCACGGCCGCCAGGCTCCTGCCGTCGAGCGGCTGATCCGGCGTCGCACCGGCAGCAGTGAGGTCGAGGATCGTCGCCGGGATGTCGGGCGTGATCACCGGCACATCGCTGGTCGTACCCGGCGTGGTGACCCCAGGCCACGACACGATCAAGGGCACGCGGACGCCCCCCTCGTAGGCCGATCCCTTGCCCGCGCGGAGCGGCTGCATGTCGGTAAGCGACGCCTGGCCGCCGTTATCGCTGGTGAACACGATTGCGGTGCGGTCGCGGATGCCGAGCTGATCGAGGACATCGAGGATGCGGCCCAGCGCGTCGTCCACGCTCTCCACCATCGCCGCGTAGGCGGCCCGCCTGGGAGGCATCCCGGGCTGCTGGGCGGCATACCTCGCTGCGACCGCGGGCTTCGCCTGGATCGGGGTATGGACGCCGTGGTGCGGCAGGTAGAGGAAGAACGGCCGGTCGCGGTTGGCCGTGATGAAGGCGACCGCCTCGGAAGCCTCGCGGTCGGTGAGGTATTCGCCCGGCGGGCCGTCGGTGAGCGTGCTGATGGCGTACGGTGAAAAATAGCTCGGCGGCTGTCCCTTGTCGGTCCCGCCGATGTTGCTGTCGAAGCCCTGATGCTCCGGGTAGAACTCCTGGCCGCCGAGGTGCCACTTGCCGATCGCCGCGGTGGCGTAGCCGGCGGCCTTGAGTCGCTCGGTGACGGTCACCGTCTCGAGCGGCAGGTGTTGGGTCCAGTCGGGGATCGTCAGCTTTGCATGCGGCCGCTCGTGGCCGGCGATCCAGTCGGTGAGGTGCAGCCGGGCGGGATACTGCCCGGTCAGCATGGCGGCGCGGGTCGGCGAGCAGACGGTGCAGGCGGCATAACTGCTGGTGAACCGCATGCCCGTGGCCGCGAGCCTGTCGACGTGCGGCGTCTCGACAACGTCGCTCCCTTGGCAGGAGAGGTCCTTCCAGCCCAGATCGTCGACGAGCACCACGATCACGTTGGGGCGCACGTCAGCGGTCCGCCCGGTGCGGCAGGCCACGAGACACCCCAGGGCGAGCAGCAGGCGGAGGCCGGTCATGCGGGTCGGCTCCTGGGTGAGGGAGGGGATGCAGGTGGCGCCACCCGACGGCATACTGCACGCTGAGGGTTGGCCATCAATGTCGCCGTGGCAGAGGTGGTCGGCAAGTCCGTGGATCGCGATGTTCGGCGCTGGGGAATCTGGGCGATGAGCATGCGGCAGATCGTGCGGGTGGCGGCCAGGGCAACGTGGTTGGCGTGGGCCGCATGCGCGGCCGTGGTCGCGCCGGCCGGCCCGCCGTCGAGTCGCCCAAACGTGGTGCTGATCATCTCCGATGACCAGCACTGGGGCGACTATGGCTTCATGGGGCACGAGCACCTGCGGACGCCACACCTCGACCGGCTCGCCCGGGAAAGCCTGCTGTTTCGCCGGGGCTACGTGACCAGCAGCCTCTGCGGCCCGAGCCTTGCGTCGCTGATCACCGGCCGCTACCCGCACGAGCACAAGATCGTCGGCAACGATCCACCCGACACTCCGGGCAGCCCGCGGCAGAGCCCGCAGGGCAAGGCGGCATTCGTGGCGGGTCGCGAACGGCTGAACGCGCACCTCGACGCGTGGCCCACGCTGCCGCGACTGCTCGGGGCCGCGGGCTACCGGAGCCTGCAGACGGGCAAGTGGTGGCAGGGGGATTTCACCCGCGGCGGCTTCGACGAGGGGATGACGAAGGGGCAGCGGCACGGCGACGAGGGGCTCATAATCGGCCGCGGCACGCTGCAGCCGATCTTCGACTTCATGGGCCGCTGCCGCGCCGCCGGGCAGCCGTTCTTCGTCTGGTATGCGCCGCTGCTGCCGCACGATCCGCACGATCCGCCGCAGGAACTCGTTGACCACTACGCGGCGAAGACCGACAGCCTCCACGTCGCGCGGTACTGGGGGAACGTCGAGCGATTCGACCGCACGGTCGGCGACCTGCTCGACCACCTCGACAACGAGGATCTCTCCCGCGACACGCTCGTGGTCTACGTGACCGACAACGGCTGGATCCAGGATCCGGACTCGCCGCGATTCGCGCCGCGGTCGAAGCAATCCCCCTACGACGGCGGCCTGCGAACGCCGATCATGCTTCGCCGGCCCGGTGGGATCCGGCCACGGTCGAGCCACGCCCTCGCCTCGGCGCTCGACATCGCGCCGACGGTGCTCGCGGCCTGCGGCGTGGAGTCGCCGGCCGGGCTGCCGGGAGTGAACCTGCTCGACGACCGCGCCACCGCGGCCCGCGATCAGCTGTTCGGCGAGTGCTACACCCACACCATCGTCGACCTCGATGAGCCTGCCAGAAGCCTCCTCTGGCGGTGGACGGTGCAGGGCCGCTGGAAGCTGATCGTGCCGGCGGCGCCGGCCCCCGGGAAGCAGTTCCCCGCCTGGCAGGGTCGGCACGTCGACGACGTGTCTCGTGAACAGTATCTCCGGGGCGAGCCGGAACTGTTCGATATCGTCGCCGACCCCGACGAGCGAACCAACCTCGCCGCAGCCCAGCCCGAGGTGGCCGCCCGGCTGCGGGCCGATCTCGATCGCTGGTGGACGCCACGGGAGTCGCCGGCACGCCCCGCCGCCTCATCGGCCCCGCCGCGGCGTCCCAACCTGCTCGTGTTCCTCGCCGACGATCTCGGCGCCCGGGACCTCGGCTGCACCGGCAGCAGCTTCTACCGCACGCCCGCGATCGATGCTCTCGCCACCGCCGGGATGACCTTCACGCAGGCCTACGCCGCGGCGCCCGTCTGCTCACCCACCCGGGCGGCGCTCCTGACCGGGAAGTTTCCGGCCCGGGTAGGGATCACGAACTTCATCGGAGGGGAGCGGCGTGGCAGCCTGCTGCAGGCCGACTATCTCCGGGCCCTGCCCGCGGAGGAGGTGACGATCGCCGAGCGGCTCTCGGCCGTCGGCTACACCACGGGCATCTTCGGCAAGTGGCATCTGGGGCCTCCGGCAGATGTGCAGTCGCATGGCTTCGACGTCACCGGCTCGATCGACGTGCCGCCCGGCCGGGGACCCGCCGACGATCCGCACCACGCCCGGGCAATCGCCCGGCAGGCGGCGGAGTTCATCGCCGCCTGCCGCGATCAGCCATTTTTCTGCTACGTGCCGCTCCACTCGGTGCACGTGCCCCTGCGGTCGACGGAGGATCGCGTGGCCGAGGCGCGGCAGCGGGCTGAGAACGTGAAAGCCACGGGGCCGCGGGAGGTGCCGGAAGGGGGCCGAACCGCCCGGGCCGTCCAGGACCATCCGGTCTACGCGGCGATGATCGAGGAGATGGACGACGCGGTGTCGACGGTGCTGGCAGCGGTCGAGGAGCAGGGAGTCGCCAACGACACGCTCGTCGTGTTCACGAGCGACAACGGCGGACTGACGACAACCGAGGGGTCGCCCACGTCGAACCTTCCGCTCCGTGCCGGCAAGGGCTATCTCTACGAGGGGGGCATCCGCGTGCCGCTGGTGGTCCGCTGGCCGGGGGTCGCGAAGCCGGCCGCGACGTCGGACGTGCCGGTGACCACGCTCGACATCGCCGCCACGGTCCTCGACGCCGGCGGGGCGTCGCCGCCGCCTGGCGAGCCGCTCGACGGCACGAGCCTCCGGTCGGTCCTCGATGGCTCTGGCATGCTGCCGGCCCGCGACCTCGTCTGGCACTACCCGCACTATTCCAATCAGGGCAGCCGGCCCTGCGCCGCGATCCTCGCCGGTGATTCCCCGGCAGGCATGCGGGAAAAGATCATCCTCCACGATGAGGGCGGCCGGGTGGAACTCTTCGACCTCGCCGCCGACGAGGGAGAGCGGCGGGATCTCGCCGGCGCCCGGCCCGAGCGGGCCACGGCGTTGCGGGCGAGGCTTGAGCAGTGGCAGGTGGCCGTTGGCGCCCGGCTGCCGTCGCTGAATCCCGATCCGGTCGATCCGTACGGTCCCGAGGGGTTGCCGCCGAAAACCCAGCCGGCGCCGACGCTTCGGTAGGTAGACTGGGCGGCTCGTCATCACGACGGAGGAGTGTGCTTGGTCATGCGTACCTGGGTTGCCCTGCATTTCGTCGCCCTTGCGGCCGTGGCTCCGAGTGTCCGCGGCGACAACTGGCCCAACTGGCGGGGGCCGGCGTTCGACGGCACGGCCGCGGGCACCGGCTACGTCACCGAGTGGGGCCCCGGCCAGCACGTCCTCTGGAAGGTACCGCTCCCGGGCCTCGGCGCGAGCACGCCGGCCGTTTGGGGAGACCGGGTCGTCGTCACCTGCACGATCGATGGCAAGGACGCCGTGATCTGCCTCGATCGCGCCGGGCAGGAACGCTGGCGGAAGACGCTCGGCGAAGCCCGCACAGGGAAGCACAAGAAGGCGACCGGCGCGAATCCTTCGCCCGTGACCGACGGCGAGCGTGTCTGGGTCTATTTCAAGAGCGGTGAGCTCGCCTGTCTCGACCTCGACGATGGCGCGGTGGCATGGCGGGCGAACCTCCAGCAGCGGTTCGGCGAAGACACGCTCTGGTGGGATCTCGGCACGTCGCCCGTGCTGACGTCCCGGGCAGTCGTGGTGGCGGTGATGCAGACCGGCCCGTCCTATCTCGCCGCATTCGACAGGCACACGGGAGACCTGCTCTGGAAGCACGGCCGCGACGTGCCGGCCCCCGAGGAGGCGGCGCAGAGCTACTCGACGCCGCTGGTGGCTGCGGGCGATCCGGCGAAGGGGGAGCCTGCCGAGGTGTTGTTCGTGCTCGGGGCTGACCACGTGACGGCCCACGATGCGGCCAGTGGCAAGGAACTCTGGCGGGTCGGTGGTCTCAACCCGGAAGCCAATGGATTCTTTCGCTCGATCGCCTCGCCGGTGCTCGCCGGCGACCTCGTGATCGCCCCGTATGCCCGCGGCGGCACGATCACAGCGATCCGCCGCGGCGGGGCTGGCGACGTCACCGGCTCGCACCTGGCGTGGGTCCGCAGAGACATCGGTGCCGACGTGCCGACGCCCGCGGTGAAGGATGGCCGGATGGTCGTGTGCACCGACAAGGGCGTGGTCGAGGGGCTCGATGCCGTCACCGGAAAAACCGTGTGGCGGATGGAACTCCCCAAAAATCGCCACGCCTACAGCGCCTCGCCGGTGATCGTGGACGGACGCGTGATCGTGGTCCGGGAGGACGGCGTGGCGAGTATTCTGCCGTGGCCAGGTGCCGCGACGGATGCGGGAGTCGCCGTGCTCGGGGGCGGCAGCGTGGAGGAGATGACCGTGGCGACCCCCGTCTGCGTCGACGGCCGGATGTTCCTGCGGACGCATGATTCCCTGTGGTGCATTGGAGCAAAGTGATGCGCGACCGTTGGTTTCTCGGAGTGGTGGCCGCTGGGCTCATGGCAGCGTGCGGATGGCCTGTGGCCGCCGCCGATGCCGAAAAGCCAGCGCGGCTGCTGGTGGTGAGCGTCACGACCGGCTTTCGGCATGCGTCGATCGGCACAGCCGAGCCCGTGCTCGAGGAGCTCGGCCGCTCGACGGGCCTGTTTCACTGCGACTTCCTGCGGATGCCGCCGGGCCGGCTTCCGCAGCCGAAGGCCCCGACGCGGGGCGATGGGGAATCGGATGATGACTGGAAGCGGCGGGAGGCGGGGTTCAAGGAGGAGCAGGAGAAGTTCCGTCGGGACGAACAAGCCTGGCAGGCCGGACTCGCGGCGGAGTTTGCGAAGGTCTTCTCCGCCGAATCGCTCCGCGACTTCGACGGCGTGATCTTCCTGAGCACCACCGGTGACCTGCCGGTGCCCGATCTGACGGGCTTCCTCGACTGGGTCAAGTCGGGGAAGGCCTTCATCGGCTTTCATGCCGCGACCGACACCTTCAAGAATTCCGATGCCTACTGCGACATGATCGGCGGCCACTTCGCCGGCCATCCCTGGGGGGCCGGCGGCGAGCATGCCTTCGTCGTCCACGAACCCGGCCACCGCGTGACGGCGATGTTTCCCGAGCGGTTTCGCTGGCAGGACGAGATCTATCAGTACGACCTCCGCTACAAGCCCGAGAACCTCCGCGTGCTCCTGAGCCTCGACATGCAGGCGAGCAGCCCGAAGGAGCCCTGGCACGTGCCCGTGGCCTGGGTCCGCGACTACGGGAAGGGCCGCGTGTTTTCGACCAACTTCGGCCACAACGACGCCACCTGGCACAACCCGATGTTCCAGAAGCACATGCTCGAGGGCATCGCCTGGGCGGTCGGCCGGTTCGACGCGCCGGCCGCTCCCAACCCCGACCTGCAGGCGGCGGAGTACCTGAGGAGCGTGGTCGCTGCCGCCACGGCGGCGACGGGCAACGATCCCGACGCCGATGCCCTGCGGGCGAAGGCCGACGCGAAGATTGCGAAGGACACGGCCTGGGCGACAGGACTGCGACCGATGCTCCTGGAGTTACGGAGCCTGAAGCCGGAGGACCGAGCCGCCGCGTATGCCAAGGTCATTGCCGAGATCGAGAAGCCGTAGGGTGACGGTGGTGGAATCCCCGCCCGACCGCGGCGGCGGGAGGAAGAGCATGCGGATACGACGTCTTCAGGTGGCCGTCCTCGCGGTCCATGTCGCCGTGGCGGCACTGGCAGCCTCCACGACGTCTGCGGCACCCAATGTGGTGGTGATCCTGGCCGACGACCTCGGCTTTTCGGATCTCGGCTGTCAGGGCGGCGAGATCGACACGCCCGCCCTCGATCGGCTCGCGGCGGGTGGCCTGCGGTACACGCAGGCTTCGAACACCGCCCGCTGCTGGCCGACCCGGGGGGCGTTGCTGACGGGCTACTACCCGCAGGCGATCCGTCGGGACGCGCTGCCCGGCACGGAGGGGGGCGTGAAGTCCGCGCGGCCTCCCTGGGCCCGGCTCCTCCCTGCCCTGCTCGAGCCCGCCGGCTATCGGTCGTACCACTCGGGCAAGTGGCACCTCGACGGCGACCCACGGGGGCAGGGGTTTCACCGGTCGCTCGAGATCACCGCTGCTGGCCAGAGCAACTACTTCGACGCCGCCGGCGCGGCGGGCATGCCGGCCCCGGCGACCGCGGACGGCTTTTACGCCACGACAGCGATTGGCGACCACGCGGTCGCCTGCCTCGCCG
>CAJBSQ010000492.1 GCA_903958265.1 uncultured Planctomycetaceae bacterium | reverse complement strand
GCACGCCGAGGGGCAACACTTCGGCGAGGTCGTCGAGGTGCACCCCAAGGCCGAACCGTGTCACCAGCTCATCGATCCGGGCCTGGGCCCGGTCGGCTGGCAGGTGGTACAGCCGCGCGTGGAGCCAGAGGTTCTGGCGGACGGTGAGCTCCGTGTAGAGTGAGAACGCCTGTGACATGTAGCCCACCCGCCGCCGGGTGTCGACGTTCGCGGCGTCGACCTTCTCCCCAAACAGGAACGCTTCCCCCTCCGTGGCCGGCAGCAGCCCCGTCAGCATTTTCATGGTGGTCGACTTGCCGCAGCCGTTGGAGCCGAGGAAGCCGAAGATTTCCCCGCGTCCGATCTCGAAGGAGACGTCGTTCACCGCCGTGAACCCGCCGAATCGCCGCGTGAGATGCGTGGCCACGATCGCCGGGCCCGCAGCGGTGGCCACCCGTGGGGGGATCGTGAGCGGACCGCCCGTGCCCCGCTCGTTCTCGGGGAGCAGGGCGACGAAGGTCTCCTCGAGCGACGTGGTACCAGTCCGCCGCTTCAGCTCCGGCGGCGTGCCAGTGGCGAGGATGCGGCCCTTGTCCATGGCGATCAGCCAGTCGAACCGGGCGGCCTCGTCCATGTAGGCCGTGGCCACGATCACGCTCATCGCGGGGCGATCGCGACGGATGTCGTCGATCAGCGTCCAGAACTGTTGTCGCGAGAGCGGGTCGACGCCGGTCGTGGGCTCGTCGAGGATCAGAAGGTCGGGGTCGTGGACGAGCGCGGTGCAGAGCCCCACCTTCTGCTTCATGCCCCCCGAGAGTTTGCCGGCGGGGCGGTCGCGAAAGGGGGCCAGGCCGGTCGCCTCGAGCAGGCTGGCGATCCGCGTGCGCCGTTCCGCCGCCCGCTGGCCGAAGAGCCGGGCGAAGAAGTCGATGTTCTCGAAAACGCTCAGCTCCATCGAGAGGTTCTTGCCGAGCCCCTGCGGCATGAAGGCGATCCGCGGACAGACGGCGTTGCGGTGCCGCAGGTCGGCAATGTCACCGCCGAGCACGATCACGCGGCCGGATTGGATCCGCTTGGCTCCGGCGATCAGGCCGAGCAGCGTCGATTTGCCGACGCCGTCGGGGCCGATCAGCCCGACCATCTGGCCTGCTGGAATATCGACGGAGAGGTCGCGGACCGCCGTCGTGTCGCCGAACCGGTGGGTGACACCCGTGACCGCCGCAACGATGCCTGATGAATCCGCCATGGAGTCGCTCCGGCGGGTCAGTTTGCGGGAGCAGGTGCCGCCGGCGGCGGAAACGGCCTCTGGAGCGACTCCGGCCACTCGAGGGTGTCGTCGATCCGCACGTACCCTACGCCCCGGATGCCCGTCTTGATCCGTTCGAGGTAGGGGAGCACCACCTCGGGCGGGATCTGGAGTTTCACGCGGAACATGAGCTTGTCGCGTTCGCTCCGCGTTTCGACCTGCTTGGGCGTGAATTGCGCCTCGGGCGACACAAAACTCACCCTGGCGCGGGCCGCGTATTCGGGCCGCACGTCGAGCGTGATCCGCGCCTCGCCGCCGATCTTCACGCGGGCGGCATCCTGGGCGGGAAGGAAGATTTCCATGAAGATGTCGCCCAGGTCGAGGAGCGTGAGCGCCTTGCCACCGGCAGAGAGCACCTCCCCCTCCTCGGCGAGCCGGTAGAGCACGCGGCCGCGAACGGGCGACGTGAGCGTGAAGTCGTCGACCTCCGTCTGGACGCGGCGAACCTCGGCGGTCGCCACCTCGATCGACTGCTGCACAGACCGCAGCTTCGCCTTGACGGCGTTCACCGCGGCCTCGGCCACCTTGGCCTTCGACTCCTTCTCCTCGTACTCGTCGCGGGTGACCGTTTTCGAAGCGAGCAGCTTTTCGGACCGTGCCAGCTGCTGCCGTGCGAAGAGATACTGGCTCTCCTGGCTGGCGATTTCGGCGGTGACCTCGGCGGCGGACTCCTCGAACTCGGCGATGTGAGCCTTTGCCTTGGCGAGTTCCGCCTCCAGTTCGCCGGTG
>CAJBSQ010000491.1 GCA_903958265.1 uncultured Planctomycetaceae bacterium | reverse complement strand
TGATCGATCCCTCCAGAATGAAAAGATTGTGACGACGCAACGTCGAGTGACAAAAACCAGCTGAGGAACTCCCCCGCTGCCGACAACCCCCCGAAGAGTAGCAGGCGGGGTTCGGGAACGCAACTAAGAAACAACATGATGCACACAAAAACAAATGGAAAAAAAGATATTATGATACACTTGTTGCATGCGTTGCACGCCGGCTTGCCTGGCGGCGCACCGTTCGTGCGGTTGCTGGCACGCTGATGGATGGAGAGGGGGCAGGGCAGCTTTGGCTAGACTAGATCGCTCCCCGCCAGCGGCTGTTTTTGGGTTGTTTCGAAGCACGACCGTGTCGCCACACCGTTCACCGGCTGCCATGCTGCGAGGTCTTCTGAACCGCGGTGTGCACGCGACCGTGGCGTTGTTGTTGGGAGCGGGTGGGCTGCCGGCCGCCAGCCCGGATGCCGCGCTGCCGTGGATTCAGACGAGCGAGAATCGGTTCGTCGATGCCGCGGGTGAGCCAGTGCTGCTCCGGGGATGCAACCTCGGAAACTGGCTCTTGCTCGAGATGTGGATGCTGGCGGTCGATGAGCAGGTGTTTCCCGATCAGCATGCCTTCGAGACCAACCTCGCCGCGCGTTTCGGTGAGGACGAGAAGAATCGGTTGATGCAGCTGTATCGGGCCAACTGGATCACGCCCCGCGACTTCGATGTGATCCGCTCCTTCGGGTTCAATGTTGTCCGCGTGCCCTTTGACCACCGGCTCGTGGAGGACGAAAAGCACCCGGGCACCTGCCGTGAGGACGGTCTCGCCTGGCTGGACCGCGCCGTCGGGATGGCGGAGACGGCCGGAATCCATCTGATCCTCGACATGCATGGCGTGCCGGGGGGCCAGAGCATCGATCACCCCACCGGCCGGATCGGCCAGAACCGACTCTGGGGCGATCCCGACTGCGTGGCCCGCACAGCATCGCTCTGGCGGGCGATCGCGGAGCGGTACCGCGACCACCCGTCGGTGGCGGGCTACGACGTGATCAACGAGCCCTTTGGAGACATGAAGACCGACGTACGGCCGCAGCTCCGAACGATCTTTGAGGAGATCTATCGGGCCATCCGGGAGGTCGATGAGCGGCACATCATTTTCGCCCCGGCCCCGCTCTGGGGAGGACACGGCTTTTATGGCAACCCGCATGAGCACGGCTGGACGAACGTCGCCTTCACCGAGCACCACTACCCGGGGATCTTCGGCTCACCCCCCACTCTTCGCACCCACGCAAACTTCATCCACCGCCTGCTTCCCGAGAAGCAGGCGGAACTCAGGGCAGTTCAGACCCCGATGATGATCGGCGAGTGGAATCCGGTCTTTGAGCGGCTCGGCGGCGGAAACCTCGCGCGACGGTACTTTGACGAATATGGCCGGCTCGGCTGGGCCGCCATCATGTGGTCGTACAAGTTGCTCGACCGCCGGGGCGGAGTGATCGACGACAACTGGCACCTCGTCAGCAACGCCCGGCCTCTCGAGCCCCCCGATTTTCGGAGCGCCAGCGGTGACGTGATCGCTGACTACTTTCGTTCGTTCGCCACGATGGAGTACGTGATCGACGAACCGTTGCGGCTGGCGGTGACGCGGGCCGAGCCCGTTGTCGTGCCCTTGCCCGTCCCGCCGAGCCCCCTGCTCGTACCACCCCACGACGATGCGATCCCCAACTGGACGGCAACCGACATCGGCGACGCCGTTCCGGGCGGGCAGCGGCTCCACGCCGATGGCGCGCTGACCGTGTATGGCGGCGGCTCCGACATCTGGGGCGAGGCTGACTCGTTTCGGTTTTTGCACCGCAGGGAAGCCGTTGATTTCACGCTCACGGCTACCGTCACGAGCCTCGGCGACACCCACGACTTCGCGAAGGCGGGGCTGATGGTTCGCAGCGACCTGTCGCCCGGCGCAGCCCATGTGATGGTGCACGTGATTCCGGGTGGCCGGGTGGTGCTTGGGCATCGCGACCTGCCTGGCGGGCGGATGGCGGAGGAGTCGGTCGAGGCCGTGCCGTTTCCCGTGCGGTTGCGGCTGAGCCGGCGGGGCGACCTGCTGATCGGCGAGTATGCTGCCGGGGAACAGGGCTGGCAGCGGGTCGGAACTCCTCGGACCGTGCCGGCACTCGCGGGGCCATGCCCCGTCGGAATCGCCGTACTCAGCCACCGGAGGGAGGGACTCACCGAAGCTATCTTCGCCGATCTCATCTCCGACCACTCTCCCGCCGAGGGCCAGCCCCCCGCTTCTTCTTCGAGGAACCCATGACCACCGTCCGAGAGATCGCAACCAATATCGGGGTTGCGCCGTCGACTGTTTCCCGCGCCCTGAGCGGATCTTCCCGGATCAGCGAGCAGGTTCGCGACCGTGTTTTGCGGGAGGCCCGCCGCCTTGGCTACGGTCGCGGCCGGTCGGCCCCGCGGGTGGGCTTCGTCACACTCGGTATCGCGTTCCTCAACAAATACGCTTGGCCGCAGTTCACAGGCTACGATTCCCTCATTCTCGCTGGAATGGTGCGGGGCGCGCGTGAGGCGCGGGCTGACGTCACGTTTGTCGACCTTCAGCAACGGCTTCACGGGGAATCCTACCGCTCATTCCTCGCGGGTCGTGGAGTCCACGGCCTCATTCTCCGGGTCGATGACGAGACGCACGAGGTCGCGATCGATATCGCGAAAGACGGAGTGAATGTCGCTGTGATCGCCGACCGCTACGATGAACCAGACGTCAACTTCGCGTGTTGTTGCTCCCGGAATGCCGCCCAAGACGTCGTGCAGCACCTGATTGGCCTCGGACATCGGCGGATCGGATTTTGCCGCAATAACGTGATGGATCGCGACCATCGGGACAGGTTTGATGGGTACCGAGCGGCGCTGGAGGGCGCGGGGATCGAGCTGGACGACCAGCTGCACATCAGCCGGCCGGCGGACGTCGCCGGCGGCGCGGCAGCACTCAATGCGTTTCTGTCGAATGCGGCCCCGCCGACGGCGATTTTCTTCACGGATCCCTTGATGAC
>CAJBSQ010000490.1 GCA_903958265.1 uncultured Planctomycetaceae bacterium | reverse complement strand
GGCGTGTTCTTTGAAACCCATCCCCGACCCGACGAGAGCCCCAGCGACGGCCCCAACATGGTGCCGCTCGACCGACTCGGCGGCGTGATCGAGCGGGTGCTGCGGATTCACGAGGCGAGGCTTGCAGGGGAATCGGCATGATCGGGATTGGCCGCGGGGTGGCGGGACGGCGGGGCGAGCCGTGGGCCAGGGGCATCGCGGGGCTCGTGCTGGCCGTGGCCGGCTGCGGAACTCCCGACCAGGCTTTAAGACCCGACCAGGCTTCAAGACCCGCCGCCACGGCGGGTTCGCGGGTCGCCGTCAACCGCGTGTCGGGCGACAAGCTCGTCGCCGGCGCGATCGCGGCGGTGTCGCGGCTCGATGACTTCGACGAGCAGCGGGCCTACGAGCAGGCCTTCGACCGGCTGAGCCAGTGGAGCCACCTCACCGCGGCCGAGGCTCCGGGATGGCGGATCGACCCGCTGATCGCCACGGTGCGGCCCGACCTCCGCAGCGGCGTCGAGGCCGTGCTCGAGCAGCCGGCCTTCGATGCGCGGGGAGACATTTCCTACCTCCGCGACCGCCGCTGGCTGGCGGACATCGCGGAGGTTGCGCGGGGTGATTCGGTTGATGATCTTGCCGTCGCGACCAGGCTTTTTGAGTGGACGGTCCGTTCACTGGCGATCGTGGGCGATCCGCCGATGGTGCCGACCGCCGAGTCGCCGGGCACCCGGTGGTATCTGCCCGGCGAGATCCTGCTGACGGGCCGCGCCAGCGGGCCGCAGCGGTCGTGGCTGTTCGTCGAGTTGGCCCGGCAGGCGGGCATCGACGCCGTGATGCTCGCCACGGGCGATGCGGCGTCCGGTAACTCGAGGGCCTGGCTGCCCGCGGTGATCTCGGGGGGCGAGGCGTATCTCTTCGAGCCCACCTACGGCATGCCGGTGCCCGGCCCTGCCGGCCAAGGGGTGGCCACCGCGCGGCAGGCGGCGGCCGACCCGGCCATCCTCGAGGCCCTGTCGCTCCCCGATCGCCCCTATCCCGTCAAGGCGGCCGATGTGGCCGCGGTCTCCGTGCTCGTGGTTGCCGAGCCACGCAGCCTGTCTCGCCGGATGACGGCCCTGGATGCCCAGTGTGCCTCGCGGCACGGGGTGCGGCTCGCGACCGATGCCACTGGGATCGGCACGCGGGCCGCGGCGGCCCTGCCGAACGAGGCCGCCCACGTGGGGCTCTGGGAGTTTCCCTGGGAGACGGGTAGGCGACGGTTCAACGACCCGTCGGTCGAGACCATGGCCCGCCGGGAACTCGCGCCGTTCGCGATCACGTTTGCTGAGATGGGCCGTGGCGACCGGCAGACGCCGCGGCTGGTGAGGCCGCTGTTCCGGGCCCGGGTGCGGGAGTTTCGCGGCGATCTCGATGGCCCCGACGGGGCGAAGGCGGCCTACCTGGCGGCCCGCCCCTCGAAGGGCCTGATCCAGCAGTCGCTGCAGGACGTGCCCCCCGACCAGACCGCCACCGTCGACCGGCTCTATCGCATGATGAAAGAAGACGCCACCTACTGGCTCGGCCTGGTCACGCTGGCCGAGGGGCAGCCTGCCGCGGCCGTCGACTACCTGCGGCGGATGACGCTCGAGGCAGCGCCCGACAGCCGCTGGACCGACGCGGCCCGCACCAACCTTGGTCGGGCACTGGTCGACCTCGGCCGCATCGACGAGGCGGTGAAGGTGCTGCGGGAAGACGGCTCGCCGCAGCGGTTCGGCAGCCGGCTCCTGGCAGACCGGCTCGAACGCCAGGCTGCGGCGGCGGCCGAAAAATCACCGGAGTCTCCCCCGTAGGCCCCGGTTGCCTGGCGGGCGCCGCGGCGAAAATGGCTCGCGTTGCCGCCTGAAGGGGCGTCGGGTAGAGTCTGGGGCTCGCTTCGTTCCCCCTGCCCTGCATCGATCCTCGACCCGGATTACGACCATGAAAGACGGCATCCACCCCAACTACATCCACACCGTCGTTCGCTGCGGCTGTGGCAACACCTTTGCCACGCGGAGCACCGTGCCCGAGATCAAGGTCGACATCTGCAACGTCTGCCACCCGTTCTTCACCGGCAAGCTGAAGTTCGTGGATACGGCCGGCCGGATCGAGAAGTTCAAGTCGAAGTTCGCCAACGCCGGCTACGCGAGCCTCAAGAAGAAGAAGGTCGAAGCGCCCGCCTCGTGATCCTGCGGGCTGCCTGATCCATGGCTGATCCCACGCCTGTGTCCGCTCGTGGCGGGATCCGCGGTGATCTCGAGCAGAAGCTCGGCCGCTTCGAGGAACTCGAGCGGTCGCTGATCGATCCCGAGATTCTGGCCGACCAGCCGCGGCTGTCGGCCGCCGCCCGCGAGCACGGCAGGCTCGCCAAACTGGCCCTTCGCTATCGGCAGTTCGTGGCCCTCGAGCGGCAGATCGCCGAGCATCGCGAGATGATCGCGGGTGACGATCGCGACCTCCGCGATCTCGCCGAGGCTGAGTTGCCGGACCTCCAGGCCCGGCAGGAGCAGGAGTGGGAAGATCTCCTCGAACTCTGCTCCGGCGACGAAGACGCCGATCGCACGCGGTGCATCATGGAACTGCGGGCCGGCACCGGCGGCGACGAGGCCGCGCTGTTCGTCCGCGACCTCTACGAGATGTATCGCCGCTGGGGCGCCGAACTCGGCTGGGATTTCGAGGTCATGGACGCGAGCCCCACGGAACTCGGCGGCTTCAAGGAGATGATCCTCGGCCTCTCGGGTGATGCCGTGTTTCGCAAGCTCTGCCACGAAAGCGGCGGCCACCGGGTGCAGCGGGTGCCCGACACCGAGACCAAGGGCCGGATTCATACCTCCGCAGCCACGGTGGCCGTGCTGCCTGAGCCAGAGGATGTTGAGGTCAACATCTCCTCCGACGACTACCGCAAGGACCTGTTCTGTGCGAGCGGTCCCGGCGGGCAGCACGTCAATAAAACGGCCTCGGCGGTCCGCCTCACGCACCTGGCGACGAACATCGTGGTGCAGTGCCAAGACGAGAAGAGCCAGCACAAAAATCTCGCCAAGGCGCTCCGCGTGCTCAAGACGCGGATCTACGAGCACCAGCGGCGAATCGAGCACGAGAAGCGGGCCACCGAGCGGCGGGAGCTTGTGGGCTCCGGCGACCGCAGCCAGCGGATCCGCACCTACAACTTCCCGCAGAACCGCGTCACCGACCACCGCATCAACGAGAGCTTCACGCTCGACCAGGTGATGGCCGGCCGGATGGGGCTGGTGGTCGACGCGATCGAGCGGCACGCCCGGGAGAAGCGGAAGAGCGAGATGGAGCAATCGGCCAAGCCGGCCGCGACCTGAGGAGACGGGCATGAGCGACGAGGCATGGACGGTCGGCCGCCTGCTGAAGTGGACGACCGAATGGCTCGGCGCCCGCGGCAGCGAGTCGGCGCGACTCGACTCTGAGGTGCTGCTCGCGCACGTCCGCAGATGTCCGCGGATCGCCCTCTACACGGCGTTCGACACGCCCGTGGCCGATGCTGAGCGGGCCCGATTTCGAGAACTCGTGAAGCGAAGGGGCGAGGGAGAGCCGGTGGCGTATCTGGTGGGCAGCCGCGAGTTTTTCTCCCTCCCGTTCGCCGTCACGAAAGACGTGCTGATCCCGCGGCCCGAGACGGAGGGGCTCGTGGTCCGCACGATCGACCTCTGCAAAGACGCCTCCGCGCCGCGGATCGTCGACGTGGGGACGGGGAGCGGCGCGATCGCGGTGACGCTCGCCAAGCACCTGCCGAGGGCCACGCTCGTCGCCACCGACATCTCCCCCGCAGCGCTCGCCGTGGCCAGGGCCAATGCCGAGCGACAGGGTGTGGCCGAGCGAATCGAGTTCGTGGAGAGCGATCTGCTCGCCGACCCGCGGCTGGTGGGACCGTGGGACGTGATCGTGAGCAACCCGCCGTACGTCCGCGACGACGAGTATTTCGCCCTGCCCCGGGACGTCCGCGACCACGAGCCGAAGGCCGCGCTGGTGGCCGGCCCGACGGGCGTGGAAATCGTGCGTCGTCTGGCGGCCGAGGCCGCGGAGCGCCTGGCCCCCGGCGGCTGGCTGGTGGTGGAGATCGGGCCGGCGGTGGCGGCGGAGGCCGAGCGGGCGATCGCCGAGCAGGCGCTCGTGCCCGGGCAAACGCTCAAGGATCTGGCCGGCCTGGCCCGGATGGTGCAAGGACGCCGCGCGGCCACGTGAGGCCTTTGCCGGGGCGGCCCGCATCGGGCACACTTCACTCGGCGGGAGCGACAGTGGACCGGGCGACGCCCGCCGCAGGATGGCTTTCATGCACGAACCAAGACCAGTCACCAGCGCTCGGCTGGTCGTCAGCCTCGTGCTGGTGTGGGCGGGCAGTTGGTCGCTCGGTGTCGAGGCTGCCGATCCGCTGCCTGCCAGGCGGTCGTCGCGGCTGGAGAAAACCAGCGCTGAGCGGAGCGAGACGGCGTCGCGGCTCCGCGAACTCTACCGCGGGCCGCCGG
>CAJBSQ010000489.1 GCA_903958265.1 uncultured Planctomycetaceae bacterium | reverse complement strand
GACCGGCGAATCCGGACCGAAGTCGGTGGCCAGACGGTGCACCTGGTGACGGCCGAGGACCTCATCCTCTTCAAGCTGGTCGCGTCCCGACCCCGCGATCTGCTCGACATCCAGGACATCCTCTTCACGCAGGGACAACTCGACGAGACCTACCTCCGCCGCTGGGCCGGGCCGCTGGGCGTGGAGGCGAAACTCGAAGACGTGCTCGCCTCGCGGGAGTGATCGGGCGGCCGCCGCTACACTGTCGGCACAATTCCTCATCGAGCGATTGGCCCCCGGCAGACGCTTGCGGACGTGCCGCTGACCGTCCTATCCTGAGCTCATGAGCACCGCCCCCCGCTACGTGCCGCATTACCCCGTTGCCGACCACGCTGCGTGGGAGGGCGACTGGGAGTTGCTGGCGGGTGTTGCGGTGGCCATGACACCGAGCCCCTTCGGCCGCCATGCCGAACTGCTCTCCAGGATGGCCGCGACGCTCTGGAACTCGATCGACGCCTCCGGCTGCAAGGCGACAGTTCTCGCGGAGATCGACTGGGTCGTCTCCGATGACACGGTCGTACGGCCGGATCTGGTCGTCGTATGCGGCCCCGCGCCGCAGCGGCATGTCGAACAGGCCCCCGCACTCGTCGTCGAAATTCTCTCCGCGGCGACTCGGCAACGCGACCAGACTGTAAAGCGCGATCTTTACGAAGCGAATGGGGTGCGGTGGTACGTGATCATCGATCCCGACGAGGGAGGGTCGACTCTCCTCGTGCTCGGAGATTCGGGCCGTTACGAGGCTCGTTCCGCGTCCGGCAGGCAGAAGATCGATCTCTGCCCAGACTGCACCCTCTTGCTCGAGTTCTGGCAGGGATGAGAAAGCACCTGCAGCCGTTCTGTTCGGTCCACAGCCGACAGGGGGCAGATCGGAGCCCGCGGACCCGCGGACAGTTCCTGCCTCAGGTCGTTGATCGCTCTTCGAAGTCCTGTCGCTCGAAAGTGGCGTTGGCCAGCGATCAAGATGGCGTGGCCGCCGCTACACTGTCGGCATGACGATCACCTCAACCGCCAGTTCCGCCGTCAGCGCGACGCTGCCGCCGCGTGAGTCAGCGGCCCATCATGGCGACGCCGCGCCGACGGCGAGTGACCTGCTCCGGTGGGATCGCGAGCACGTCTGGCACGCCTTCACGCAGATGCAGGATTACGACCCGCTCCTGATCGAGCGGGGCGAGGGCTCGTGGCTCGTCGACACCGACGGCAACCGCTACCTCGACGGCTCGGCCAGCATGTGGTGCAACGTGCATGGCCACCGGCACCCGCGGCTCGATGCGGCCCTCGCCGAGCAGGCCGCCAAGGTGGCCCACACCACGAACCTCGGCCTCTCCAATCCCACCACGGTCGAGTTCGCCCGCCGGCTCATCGAGGTCGCACCGCAGGGGCTCGAGAAGGTCTTCTTCTCGGGCGACGGGTCGAGCGCCATCGAGACGGCCCTCAAGATGGCGTTTCAGTACTGGCTCCAGGCCCCCACGCCGCAGCCCGACCGGAAGATCTTCGTAGCGATCGGCGAGGCCTACCACGGCGACACGCTCGGCGCCATCGGTGTAGGGGGCGTCGACCGGTTCACGGCGATGTTTCAGCCGCTGACGTTCCAGGCGATCCGCATCCCGTCGCCGGGCGGCCCGTGCCCCGCCACGGGCAACGCTCCGCCGTCGCTCGGGGAGTCGCTCGCCACGGTGGAGCGGATCTTCATGGAGCACCGGGGTACGATCGCGGCACTGATCATGGAACCGATCGTGCAGGCAGCCGCGGGCATCTACGTGCACCCGCCGGGCTTCCTCCGCGGTGTGGCCGACCTCGCCCGCCGGCACGAGGTGCTTTTGATCCTCGACGAGGTGGCCGTGGGCTTCGGACGCACCGGCACCCTGTTCGCCTGCGAGCAGGAGGGCGTGTCGCCCGATTTCCTCTGCCTCGCCAAGGGACTCACGGCCGGCTACCTGCCGATGGCCGCAACGCTCACCACCCCGCGGGTCTGGAACGCCTTCCTCGGCACCCACGCCGACCGGCGGACCTTCTTTCACGGCCACACCTACGGCGGCAATCCACTGGCCGCGGCCGTCGGCCTCGCGTCGCTCGATGTGTTTCGCGACGACCGCGTGCTCGAGACGCTGCCGCCGAAGATCGAACGGCTCCGCGAGCATGCCGCAAGGCTCTCGCGACTGCCCCACGTGGGGGCCGTGCGGCAGTGCGGCCTGCTCGCCGGATTCGACCTCGTGGCGAATCGGGCGACCGGCGCCGCCTACCCGTGGCAGGAGCGGCGCGGGATGCGGGCCAGCCTCGCGGCACGAAAGCACGCCGCGCTCGTGCGGCCGCTCGGCGACGTGGTGGTGATCATGCCACCGCTGTCGATCACGCTCGACGAACTCGACACGCTCGCCGCCGCCGTGGAAGCCGGCATCCGGGAAGCGACGGCGTGAGCGGGCGGCAGCGGCGCCGCTACTGCACGACCGACTTGCTGCCCTCGGTCGAGCCGCCGATCGGGGCGCCCTCCGGCAGCGGCCGGCCCGCCGTCGGGATCCCGAGCCGGTGCAGCTCCTCGCGGACCTGCCGGTAGGCCGCGAAGCTGTCGGGATAGCACCAGAGCGTGATCGTGGTGTCGGGCTTCACGCCGGCGATCGCACGGCGAAATCGTGACGACGGGCCGAGCGCCTCCGCCACGGGTTCGCCCACCGACGGCTCGGCCGGCCGTACCGCCCACTCCCGCGACCGGATCAGCACCTGCCCCCGCGCCTGATCCACCTTGGCCTCGATCACGTAGTCGAGGGCGAAGCCCTGGGCCGGCCCGACCGTCTCGATGCGGTTGGCCATCGAGGCGATCGAGTTTGCGTGCCGCTGGGTGTTCCGCTTCGCGAGTTCAAAGAGCTCTTCCAGCGGGATGTAGGCAATTCGGTCTCCCGCCAGGCGAAAGTGGATCTCCTCTCCGTTGACCGTGCGGCCGATCGGTGTCGGATACGCGAGCACCTCGGAGGTGGTCGCCTTGCGATGCTTGACGGCCTCGGCCTCGAGCGTGCACTTCTGGATCGACTCCTCGAGTTCCCGCCGCTTGGCGGCCCGCTCGGCGAAGGCCACCTGCGCCGCATCGGCGGCCTGCTTCCGCCGTTCCAATTCGACCTTGGCGGCCGACACCGCGGTGGCGAGTTCGAGGCGAGCACCAGCCGCCCCCTCCGCCGCGGCCCCGACCATTCGCGCCTGCGCCTGAAGCTCATCGATCTCGCTCTCCGCTGATAGCAAGGTGCTTTCGAGCTCGCCGACTTTGGCTTCGAGGTCGGCGTTGGCCGTGGGCGCGACCGCCTGGTGCGCGGTCAGCGAGATCTTGTGCACCCGGGCGCCCACGACCATCACGAGGATGATCAGGATGCCCACGATGTTCGTGATCACGTCGAGGAACGAGTCCTGCCCCGCGTTGAGGTCTTCCTCGTGTCGTGCGCGTGCCATTCGCCGCCTCCGTCTACCGCCTGGGGAAGAGCCCGCCCGTTCGCTGCACGGGGGGAAGATTCTTGACCTTGTCTTTGTTCTCGCTCCGCCGCGTATCGATGCCGCTATCGGCGAGCAGCTTCTCGAGGTCGTCGCGGCGGTCGACGCCGTCGGGCGTGGCCGAGAGCACGAGCTCGGGCTTCCAGTACATGCGGTCGCCCGCCAGCCCCCACCGGCCGACCGTGGCATGCACCTCGTGGACGAGCGGATCGACCGAATCGACGGTGTGGGTGCCGACCGGAATCCGCATCTCCACCCGACCACCATCGCCGAGGATGCGAAACTCGTTCGCCGCACACTCCAGCTTGATGGGCCGCGTGAGCGGCACCGGATTGTCGTTGGTCGCGAGGCTCGCCCAGTTGCTGCCCCGCTGGCCCGACAGCGACGCGCTCATGCTGCCGGAACTGCCCGCAGCGTCTCCGGCCGCACCGCCCCCGGCCTGGTGCAGCCCGGGCATCGACGGTCCGCTGCCGCCGCCGCCCGAGCTGGCTGACCCAGCGCCACGTGCGGCCGCGGCCGTACCCCCCGCGGAGCCACCCGAGCCACCGCCTCCCGCAGCCGCCACGCCCTCGGTGCCTTCGCTGCTGTCGCCGGCTTCGCCGCTCCCCGACGGGTCGCCTCCCGCAGCCCCGCCGCGGCCACTCGGGGCAGCCGATCCGGCGATGGCCGAGGCCGATTCGTGCTCACCGCCGTCGGCGAGGCCATCCCATGAGCCGCCGCCCGCATGAGCACCGCCGCCCGCCGTGCCACCATGCGGCCCGCCGCCGCTTGGCCCGGTGCCGCCTGGCCCAGCGCCGCCGCCTGCCGAGTCGCCGCCGCTCGGGCCAGCGTTGCTCGAGCCCTCGCCGTTCGCACCGCCGCCGCCGGAGCCGCCGGCATAGAACTTCGATGGGCCCGCATACCGATTGCCGAGAATCGCATCGCCGCCCGCGGCGTCACCGCTCGCGAGGCCGCCATCACCATCCGGCGAGCCATTGCCGTCGGCGCGGAAGCCGCGGCCCGGACCGCCGCGGCCGTCGGCACCGCTGGCTTGCTCGTCCGTCCAGTCAAACCGCGACTGGTCGCCGAGCACGCTCGGGCCGCCGTTGGAGACCACGCCACCGCGGGTCGTGGCGGCCCGGTACGTGGTGGCCGGCTTCGACGGCTTCGACGGCCGGACCTGCGCGAGCCACTCGAGCCGCCGCCGCGACTCCTCGATGGCCCGCATCTCCGCCTCGGCGAGTGCCGGGTCGCGGGCCGGGTAGTTGATCGTCCACTCCTCGTCGATGAACTGGTAGCCAAACTCGTTGCCCCACGACTGGATCGACTCGCGGGCGGCATAGTAGGCCATCACGCCGCTGGGCCGCACGAGCAGGAGCGGGTAGGGCTGCACGTTGGGGTCGCCCGATTCGCCGGGCGCACTGGCGATGTATTCCCGGGCGGCCCGCAGCGCGCTGGCCAGCGGATTGCCCGGCCCCGGCGGTCCCTCGAAATCAGCCGGACCGAGCCGGATTCCCTCGGGCTGCAGAAACACGCCGTCGATGCAGCATTCGATGTAGAGCGGCCGGCGGTGCGTGCCGTTGGCACCCTCGTAGGGCACCACGGCGTAGGCCGGCGGCCGCAGGGCGAGTTTCTCGGTGGCAGCATCGAGCTCCTGGCGGGCCTCGGCCAGCTTCCGCTCGAGTTCGAGGACCGTTTCATCGGCCGACGCGTCGCCAGCATCGCCCTCGAGTGCCTCGGCGGTACGGGCCAGCGCCTCGAGCTCATCGGCCAGCTTCCGCGCCGTCTCCTCGGTGCCGGCCAGCTGCATCCGCGCCTTTGACAGCTCCTCCGCGGTGCGGTCGCGGACACCCCGAATCTGGTCGATCCGCCAGCCGAGCTCCTCGCGGGCGAGTTCGAGCTCGCCTCGCTCAGCCGCCGTCGCGGCGGCAGCCTGTGCCTCGGCCTCCTCCGCAGCCGCGATGCCGGCCTGCTTCGCGGAGCGGCTGAAGATCACGAGGATCACCAGCAACGACCCCATCGTGCACAACAGCACGGCCAGGAACGGAAACAGGGAGATGGTGGGGCCCGACTGGGCGCGGGCTCGGCTCATGCGGCCTTTCCGGTGCGCCGGACCGCGTCGATGTCGCCCCGCCGCTGGTCGGCAGCGCGAGCGGCGAGCAGTTGAACGGCGGCCGCGAGGGTCGTGAGCGTCTCCTC
Organism: uncultured Planctomycetaceae bacterium; assembly: GCA_903958265.1. Classification (GTDB taxonomy): domain Bacteria; phylum Planctomycetota; class Planctomycetia; order Pirellulales; family UBA1268; genus QWPN01. Next base: position 11,065 of record CAJBSQ010000489.1, on the reverse strand, counting down.
GAACCGGCCGGTCGCGGCGAGCGTCGAGAGGTTGGCGTCGAGCGACCGCTCGAGGGCCGCGATGTCACGGGTGGCGCCCACGATGCCCTCGATCGCGACGGTCTGCCGCTCGATCGCCTCGTGGCGGGCCTCGAGGCTGCGAACCGCGTCGGCGAGCGACGAGGCCGCATCGGTCCAGCGATCCTCGCGGCGGGCGGCGAGCTGATCCTGCGTGCGGGCGAACGAGTCTGACCACGTCGCCAGGCTCTCGTCGAGCGCCGCTGTCAGCGAGGCCCTGATCGTGCCACCGCTCTCGTCGAGCAGCTGCCGCACGCCGGTGGCCGCCGTCCGCTCGAGCGCGGCCCAGGCATGCTCCTGCGCCTCGATCAGGCGGGCCGAGCCGCGGCCGAGGGTCTCGCCGAGCCGGGCCACCGCCAGCGCGGCGCCGTCGCCGCCACCGAGCGCCTGAAACCTGCCGGCGAGCGACTCCCACGCAGCCTCGTCGACCTTGCCAAGCAGCGACTGCTCGTAGCGGTCGATCAAAAACTGCAGAAACATCAGCACCATCGAGAGGGCAAGGGCGGTGGCGGTGGTGTCGAACGCCGTTCCGAGGCCCGCCACCACGCCGGAGATGTTGTCGAGCTGCGTGGGCGAGAGGCAGGCGATGGCCTCGGTGATGCCGATGACCGTGCCGAGGAAGCCCATGATCGGAATCGCCCAGATCACGAACCTCACCAGCCCGTAGCCCTGGGACGCCCGTGAGGCATCGAGGTCGGAGAGATACTTGAGGTGGTTCTCGAGGTCGTCCGCGGAGCCGGTGCGGATCACGAGGTCGAGCGCTTCCCGCAGCCGGCGGGGCAGGTAGCCGACGGCCGATTCAGGGATCGAGGCGGAGAGCGCGGCGGCCTCGGCGGGATCGACACCCCCCTCGGTCGCCGCTTCGAGCATCTCGTCGCCGACGCGGCGGCTCTGGCGGACGAGGCTGCCCAGATGCAGGGCGAGGAACGCCAGGCCTACGCAGAACAGCGCCGTTTCGACGTACTCCACCCAGTGGCCGGCCAGGTACCGGATCACGTTGGCGTCGGTGATCACGCCGCCGTGGATGAGGGCGAAGAAGGTGAACGACAGTGCCCCGCCCCAGAGGAGCGGCGAGCGGAGGAGCAGGGCGGAGAGGACGTTCAGTTTGGACACCGGTGGTGCCTCCCGAGGCGGTTCAAGGCATGCAACGCGGGCACCAGGAGTCGCCCGCTCGTTCCTTTCCATCGTCACGTCTTGCCCAGGCGATTGAACCGAAAGATCCGGAACGATTGAACGGCAGGGCCCTGGCCCGACGGGGCAGGCGGGGCAAGCTATGCATGACAACCCGCCCCCGAGCCTGCCTTGCCATGACGGCCCGTCTTTCCTATCGTCCCGCCCGACGCGAGACGACGTCACCGGAGGTTTCATTCGCATGCCCACCGATGGTGCCCCCACATCACCCGAGCCGTCGCCGACCCCTTGGCGCCGGCTTGCCGGCCTGAGGCCCACAACGACGGCCTGGCTCGCGCTCGCGGCGGCAGTCGCCCTGCTCGGATCGCGAGACCTGGCGGCCCAACGGGCGGCGCGGCCGCTCGCCGACGCCGGCACTCTCTGGATCTCCGACGCCGCGATCGACGACGCCCGCCGCATGCTGATCGTGGTCGACCCAGCCACGCGGCATGCGGCCGTCTACCACGTTGATGCCGCCACGGGTGCCCTCACCTTGCGGAGCACGCGGGACATCACCTGGGACCTGCTCGTCGACGACTTCAACGCCCAGGAACCCCGGCCCGCGGCCCTCAAGCGGCTGATCCAGGCCGGCCCGGCAGCCACCCCCGCCAACTAGCGCGGATTCAACGTACGTGGTTCCCCGCCTCGTTTACGTAGCCGGCGATTCACGTCCGTCAGATGCGTTCCTGCCACCCTCGCCCGTCGGCAGGCTCTGCCGGCCCTGCCGGCTGCGCCGCCCGTGGCGGTTAGGGATAGAATGCGGTGAGGATTCCGCCGAAGACGAGAGGGGTCGTCGTCGACGGCTGACGAGCGGAATCGCTGGAACCTCAGGCACCACAGGCACAACAGGGATCGGAGGGCTGCCATGGCTGGAAATATCCTGTCGCTCGAAGAAGCGGCCCGCCGGCTCGGGGTGACGATCGACGAGATCAACCGCCTGGTCGACCGCAAGAAGTTGTTTCCGATGCGGGACGGTGCGACGCTCAAGTTCAAACTCGACGACATCGAGCGGGCAGCCTCCGATCTGGCTTCCAATCTGGGCGACGGGTCGTCCTCCGGGACAGACGACCTCGCACTCGATCTCGATCTATCGTCGCCCAGTCTCGTCGCTGGCCCCGGCTCACCGAGCGGGAGCGGAATCGCTGACGATGACATCATGCTCGGCGACGCGATCGATGAGGGAGACTCGATCTTCGGGATCGATGACGCTCCGAGCCCGCCCTCGCGGACGATCATTCACGAGAAGGGTGACCACGCCGTCGGCGGTGAGGATCTGGTGATCGGCGATGCGGGTAGCGCGCTGGCCAGTTCCGACCTCGAACTCGATTCGATCATCGGTGCCTCGTCGCCGTCTCTGGCCCGGGGAGCTGTGGGCCCCGCGAGCGGCTTGGGGTCCGACGTGGCCGGTGGTGGCGGATCGGGCACCCTGGCCATCGACCTCTCCAACCTCGGCTCGGGTTCGATCGCGGGCCTCTCCGGCCCCGCCCCTGGCAACGCGCTCTCCGGCGCGCTCGACAGCGGACTCTCGCTCGAAGGGAGCGACCTGGCGGCCTCGGGGCTGAATCTCGGTGGCTCCGGCATTGAACTCGGTGGCTCTGGCGTTGAGCTCGGCGGCTCCGGCGTGCGTCTTGGTGACTCGGGCCTCGATCTCGGCGGCTCGCCGATCGGCTCGGGCATCGGCTCGGGCGTGGACGACATCGGGGGGGCATTCGGCGGCGACGCCTTCGACCTCGGCGACAGCACCACCGACGACGAGAGCGCCTCGGTGGTGATCTCCACCGAAGATACGGGAGACTCGAGCTTCTTCGGCGCGGTGACCGACGATTCGGGCTCCGTGTCGCTCGACGACGGGTCGAGCTTGTCGCCGGTGGGCATGGCGATCGGCGAGGAGGGCTTCCTCGAGGGCATGGCCGGCCCGCCGTTCAGCGTGCTGCAGATCGTGGGCCTCGTCTGCTGCACCCTGTTCCTGCTGACGTGCAGCCTGGTGATGATCGACCTCGTCTGGGCGATCCGAGCCCCTGTTGGCGAACCCATCTCGAGCCCGCTGCTCCAGGCGTTGACCGACCTGTTCGCCTGGCGGTAGGCAACTGCCCCAGACGAAACGGCCCACCCTGCTAGAATTCGGTCGAAGCGAGCCGCGCATTCCGTGGCCGCCCGCGCCGGAGACCTGTCCCCGTGCCCCTGTGCCCGCACCACCGCCCGGTCGCCACCCACGCGCCTGCCTCAGGCTTCCGGCACGCGGTGCTGGCGGCCGCCATGATCGCAGCGACGATCGCAGCCGGCTGCTCCGGCTGCTCCCGGGGCACCTCGGTGCTGCCGGGTGACATCCGGTCCTACACGGTCTCCAAGCAGGCCGAACCCGCGCCGATCGCGGCTTCCCCGGGTGACGTACCGACCAAGCCCGCCCCCGTCCGCTACGACGTGCCCGAGGGCTGGACCGATGGCGGGGCCAGCGGCCTGCGGCTCGCGACGCTCCTGATCGGAGACCCGGCCGGGCAGCGGGAAGTCACGATCATCCCCGCCTCGGGCACGCTGGAGGGCAACGTCGCCCGCTGGCAGGGGCAACTCGACGCCGGTGGCGATCCGGACGACCTCGCGTCGCGAGCCGCCGCGGCCATCGAGGCCGCGGAGTCGGTCGACGTCGACGGTCGCCCCGCAAAGGTCGTGCTGCTTCGCGACGCGGCTGCCGAACAGGCGATCCTCGGCGCCATGATTCCTGGCGGCGGCGGGGCATCACTGTTCGTCAAGTTCAAGGGCGATGCCGACGTGGCGGCCCGCGAGCGGGAGCGGTTCATCCGCTTCGTGTCGTCCATCCGCTGGCAGCAGTAGGGAGCCACCGTGGCGTCAGACAGTCTTTCTTTTCCCCGCATGAGCACCCGTGGGTCGGCTTTCGAGTCGGCATCGCCACGGAGCGTGGCCTGGCAGCTGCTCCGGGCCCTGGGCTCGCTCAAGATCACCGTGGTGATGTTCCTCGCGGCGACGTTCCTGCTGCTGGTTGGCACGCTCGCGCAGGACGAGAAGAACCTGCCCGAAGTGAAGGCTGAGTACTTCAACAGCTGGCTGGCGTGGGTACCGTTTGCGGATTTTGCGCCCGTGACGGTGTTCGGGGAAACCAACCTGCCCGGCTGGTTTCCGTTTCCAGGGGGCGGGACGATCGGGCTCGTGATGCTGGTCAACCTGTTTGCGGCCAAGGCGACGCGGTTTCATGTCGCGGCCGCCGGACGGCGGCTCGTCTGGGGCACGGTCATCTCGCTGCTCGGAGCCCTGCTGACGGTCGGCGTGATTCTCACCGGCCACCGCACCGACGGCCTCCAGGGCAGGCCGCCGGTCGACTACGACACCGTGTGGCGGATGGTGCAGGGAGGCGGGGCCGTGCTCGCCGTAGGGCTGGCCGCGGCCGCCTGGAACAGTCGCCAGCGGCTGGTGGCCGGAAGCCTGTGGAGTGGGGCGGCGGCGGTGGCCGCCATCGTGGGCCTGACGCTGTTCGGCGGCGACGCCTGGCGCATGAACGATCCGGGGCTCCGCATCATGTGGCAGCTGATCCAGTCGAGCGTGGCCTCGAACGTGCTCCTCGTCGGCCTGGTGATGGTGTTCGGGATCCGCGGCGGCAACGTGCTGATCCACGTGGCCGTCGGCCTCCTGATGATCGGCCAGTTTGCCTTCGGCGATCGGCAGATCGAGGAGCGGATCTCGCTCGTCGAAGGACAGACCACCAGCGTCGCCTACCGCACCGACGAGACGGAACTCGCGGTCATCGACCCGACCGATCCCACCGACGATCGGGTAACCGCCATCTCGGGCCGACTCCTCCGAGCCCGCGTTGACGGCGAGCCGATCGCGGTCGAAGCGTTGCCGTTTGATATTCGCGTGGTCGACTACTTCCCCAACTCCAGCGTCGTCCGCGTGGGCCCGGTGGCCCCCAATCCCGCCTCCGCCGGCCTGGGCCGGGAGTGGCTCGCGACGGGCCAGCCGCCGGAAGGGGGTGCCTCCTCGAAGACCAACATCGCCTCGGCCTACGTGCAGCTCGTCGAGCGGGGCACGGGTCGCGACCTCGGCACGCACCTCGTCTCGCAGTTCCTTATCGACCAGGGGCGGATCTTCATGGCCGCTGCCGACGACGAGTGCGACACCGTCGAGGTCGGAGGCGTGCCATGGCGGCTCGCCCTGCGGTTTCGCCGGGCCTTGAAGCCCTACAGCGTGCGGCTCGACGACGTGCGGCGAATCGACTACTCGGCCAGCGAGACGCCCCGCGACTATTCGTCGTACGTGACCTTCACCGACCGCTCGACGCAGGCCGAGCAGAAGGGCCGCATCTGGATGAACAACCCGGTCCGCTACCGGGGAGAGACCTTCTATCAGAGCCAGTATTCCACGGTCGACCTCGGCGACGGGAAGGTTGGCGAAATGACGGGCCTGCAGGTCGTGGAAAACGCTGGCTGGCTGATCCCCTACGTGGCCTGCGTGCTGGCCTTTTGGGGCATGCTGTTCCACTTCGGAGGCACCTTTCTCCGGTTCGCCGATCGCCACGAGCGGGAGTCGCGGCAGGCCGGCACGACGGCCGTCGGGACGGTGAGCGCCGACACCGCCAGCCGCTCCCGCCGCGATCGCAGCCGGCCCGATCGCCAGGCAGCCGCAGCCCGCTCTTCCCCCGCCACCACGGCCGCCGGTCGGTGGCTGCCGCCCGTTCTCGCACCCCTTCTCGCGCCCGTTCTCGCCTTGGGGCTCGTCGCCGCGATCGCCCTGCCGCGGGCCACCCCCCGCCGACCCGCGGCCGATGCCTTCGACTGGCAGACGGCCGGCGGGATTCCGATGATGCACGAGGGCCGCGTCAAACCGCTCGACAGCGTCGCCCGTACCACACTGCAGCTGCTCGGCAACCGCTCGAGCGTGGTGATGCCGGCCGACGCCACCGCCGAACCGCGAGGCACGATCCCGGCGACGCAGTGGCTGCTCGCGGCGATGGCGGGCAGCGATTGGGTGTCGCGGGCCCCCGTGTTTCGGATCGACGCCTTCGAGGTGCTCGACCTGTTCGACCTCGATCGCCGTCAGGGCCACCGCTATGCCGCCGCGGAACTCGAGAACGGCCGGCCGGCGCTTCGCAAGCAGGTGGAGTCGCTGCGGCAGATCCCGCCGGAACAGCGGACCTTCGTGCAGAAGAAGTTCGCTGAGATCGACCAGAAACTGATGGCCTACGACCTCATCCGCTTCGCCTACGACACGCCGGAAATGCCCCGGCCGGCCGGCGCCGGAGACGAGGCCCGCAAGGCGGTCTTCGACCAGGTCCGCCGGCTGATGCAGGGGGCGCGGATGATCGACGACAACCATCCCCCTGCCGCGATCCCGCCGCTGGGTGCCTCCACGGGATCCACGGCCGGCACGGCATCCGCGACCGCCACAAGCGACGCGAGCGGCGGCGCCGACGCCGGGCCGACGGGCCGTTGGCAGGCGCTCTACCCCGCGGTGGTCACGGCGCTGGTGGGCCGCGTGGTGGGGGGCCGGGAGGGGCAACCGGCGTTCCAGCTCAACCCAGCGATCCTGCCGTTCACCGATCTGCTCGCCGCGGTCGGGAAGCAGCCGGCGGAGTTCAACTCGGCGGTCACGGCCTACCACCGCGTGATCGCGGAGATGCCGGCGGTGAAGGCGGTCGCCGGCAAGGCGGCGTTTGAGGCCTGGCTCACCGCCTTCAACCCCACCGAGATCGCCAAGTGGCTCTACGTGCTCGCCACCATCCTCTGCTTCGCGAGCTTCCTCGTCGGCCAGCCGCGACTCAACCGCTTCGTGTGGTGGATGCTCGTGGGCCTTCTCGCCCTCCACACCTTCGCGCTCGCGGCCCGCATCTATCTCACTGGCCGACCGCCCGTGGTCAATCTCTACTCGTCGGCCGTGTTCATCGGCTGGGCCTGCGTGCTGGCAGGGCTCGGCCTCGAGACGCTGCACCGGCTGGGCATCGGCAACCTGGTGGCTGCGCTCAGCGGCGGCCTCACGCTGATGGTCGCCTACGGACTCGACTCCGGCGACACGATGCACGTTCTGCAGGCCGTGCTCGATACGCAGTTCTGGCTGTCGACCCACGTGGTCACGGTCACGCTCGGCTACGGCGCCACCTTCCTCGCAGGCATGCTCGGCACCTGCTCCATCGTCCACCGCCTCTGGGGTCGCCTGACCGGTCGCCCGGCCGCCGACCCTGCCGCCCGCATGGTCGATGACCGGCTCTACCGAATGACCTACGGAGTGGTCTGCTTTGCGCTCTTCTTCAGCTTCATCGGCACCGTGCTCGGCGGGCTCTGGGCCGACGACAGCTGGGGCCGCTTCTGGGGCTGGGACCCCAAGGAGAACGGCGCCCTGATGATCGTGCTCTGGAACGCCGCGGTGCTCCATGCCCGCTGGGACAAGAGGATCGGTCCGCGGGGGTTCGCCCTGTTCACGAACGGCGGCAACATCGTCACGGCCTGGAGCTGGTTCGGCACCAACCAGCTCGGCATCGGCCTGCACAGCTATGGCTTCACCAGCGGTGTGTTGATGCTGCTGGCCAGCTACGTGGCCAGCCAACTGATCCTCATCGCTCTGGGGCTCGTGCTCATTCCGCGGGCCGCCAGCGGCCCGCGTGGAACCGGCTGATGGCGATGCCGCTGGCGTCGGCATCCACGGCGATCGCTCCGGTGCCTCCCGTGTTCAGCACGGCCGCGCCCTCGGCCGCGGCGGCGTAGGCAGCGCGGACCTCGGGCCACGACGGATTCCTGCCGCCGCTGACGAGCACGACTGTCGGTTTCGTGGCGGCGGCGATCCCGGCCGGCAGGCTCGTGCGGCTGCCGTGATGCGGCGCCACGAGCACGTCGCAGGAGTCGGGATCGGCGGCGATGAAGCCCGCGAGCGCTTCCCCCTCGATGTCGCCGGTGAGCAACCACCGGCGGCCGGCCGACTCCACCGCCATCACCAGGCTCGTCTGGTTGTCGGCCTCGCGGGACGGGAATCGAAGCCCGACCGCCGCCGACCCGGTGCCGGCCTGATCCGCGGCGGCCCGCGTGGGGTGCAGCACCCGCACGCGGCACTGCCGATCGACCGCGAAGGAGTCGCCGGCCTCCACCGTCTGCAGCGGAATCCCGCGCTCGCGAAATCGCTCCAGCAGATCCCGAACGGCCGGCGACTCGCTGGTGAGCAGGGCCGCGGGCACGACCACCGCGGCCACCGCAAACCGCTCGAGCAGCTCAGGCACCGCGTTGAAATGATCGGTGTCGGCATGCGAGATCACCAGGGTGTCGATCCTCGTGATGCCCTCGCTCCAGAGCACGGCCGCCATCGACCGCCGGGCGGCTGCTGGCGCACCGAGCCGCCCCGCATCGAATACAAGACACCGCCCCTCGGGAGTCCGCAGCACGATCCCGCAGCCGTGGCCCACCGCCGCCACCACGCCCCGGAGCGGCGGATCGCCCCCCGCCATCGATCCCACCATCGCCCCGGCCACGATGCCCACGCCGATCCATCCCCCCGCGACGGCCGCCCAGGTCTGGGGCCGGCGGAGCATGCCGGCCGGAAACCAGCTGAGCGTTGCCGCGAGCACGGCATACCACCCCGCCACCCACCAGTCCGGAGGCCCGGCGACCCACGTGTGGCCGGCGGGCACGCGGGCGGCCCAGTACACCACCGTGGCGATGCCGTGGAGCATGCCGTCGCAGGCCGCGCCGCAGCCCGCGGCCAGCGTGGTCGAGACACCAGCCGCGAGTAGGCAGAGAAAGCCCCAGGCCATCGCCAACGCGACCAGCGGCGCCACCAGCACGTTGACCAGCAGGCCGACGGAGCTAACCACATGAAACTTCGCAGCGACCAGGGGCGTGGTGGCGGCCCAGACTGCTGCCCCGGTGACGAACGCCACCCAGACCTGCCAGGCACACCGGCGCAGGAATCGCTCCGTCGGCGAGCGGCTCCGCTCGATCAGGCGGTCGATGGGATCCTCCGGCTGCCGGCTACCCGGCAGGGCCGCGGCGATCCCGACCAGCACGCCCGTCGAGAGAAACGAGAGCTGCGCTCCGGCGCTGAACACCTCCGCCGGCCGCCACGCGAGCACCACGATCGCCGCCACCGCCAGCGCGTTGATCGCTGGCGACTTCCTGCCGACCGCGGCCGCCAGGCAGGAGAGCCAGACGAGCAGCGTGGCCCGCAGCACGGGAGTCTCCGCACGGACCAGCAGCATGTAGGCCCCCGTGACGACGGCCACTGCCACGAGTGACCAGCCACGAGGCAGCATCGCGACCCTGAGGAGCTTGAACAGCGCCAGCGACAGCAGGCCGACGTGCAGGCCGGAGATCGACAGGATGTGAACGGTGCCCGTGGCCAGGAAGTCGTCGGCCTCCTCGCGGGGCAGCGACTCGCGACTCCCCAGCAGGAGTGCGGCGGCCAGCGGCGCCCGGGCGGGGGAGATGTGCGTTTCGAGGACGGCCACACCCCGCTCCCGAAGCTCATCCACGACCCGGGCCACCTGGAGCCAGCCCGACGCCCGCATCACCCGCACGCAGCGGGCCGATGCCACGCGGACAATCGACAGGCAGCGGTGCGCGCGGGCCCGCATCCGGAAGTCGAACTCGCCGGGATTCAGCGCGGCGGCGGGCCGCAGGCCGCGGCCCAGCACGCGAATCCGATCGCCCACGCGAACCCGGGGCGGCTCGCCGTCGACGATCACCGCCGCACGGCCCGAGACCGTTCGCCACCGGCTCCCGGCCCGAAACGACTCCACCCGCACCACACACTCGCTCGAGGGTCCGATCGCGGCCGCCCGACGGGGATCGCCCGTGGGCACCGGCAGCCGTCGGAAGGATTCTTCGACCGTGCCCATGACGGCGACCGGGGCAGGGGAGTCGGCGAGGTACCAGCCCAGGTCGTCGCGGCGAAAGAGGTCGAACTGCGCCTCAGACCAGGCGGCCCCGCAGCAGCAGATCGCCCCGGCGAGCGGCCAGGCCGCCGCCCGGGGGCCGCGGCACCTCGCCAGCCACAGCCAGATCCCCAGGGCCGCCACCGCCGCGATCCACCAGGCCCCCGCGAGGCTCGATCCCTCCACGGGCTCGACGAGCCGTCCGACCACACAGCCCGCCGCCAGGCATGCCGCCGCGACGACCACCGGTCGCGGTGGCAGCGGATCGGTCCGCCGGGCGGCCCAGAGCCAGGCGACCAGGATCAGCGGCCCCGCCGCGAGCCGACGGCCGGCTCGACCGCCCCACTCCACCGCCACCGCGGAGCAATCCCCCAGGACATCGACCGCTGCAGAATCCCGCCACGGGAAACCCATCATGCCATCACCCGTCCCGGAGACCTTGATTCCGGCACACGCGTGCCACTCTTTCTCTTAGCGAGAAAAACCCCGACCAGGGGCAAAACAACCTCTGCCCGATCGGCCGATGCGGGGAAATCCCGGGGACGCTATCTTGGGGTGAGGTCGGGGCCGGTTCCCGGCCGCCGCTCGAGGCCAGATCCATGTTTCGCGTTAGAACACCGATCCTCGCGGCCGCACTGCTCGCCATCGCCGCCTTGCCGGCAGCGGGCGAACCCGTGGCCGATCGACCGCTCGAGTCAATCTTCAATGGCCGCGACCTGACGGGCTGGAAGCCTCCCCAGGGTGCGTTCTGGCGGGTCGAGAAGGGCACGCTCGTGGGCGAGAACGACGCCGCCCTGAAGGGCTCGATGCTCTACACCGACCGCGACTACGGCGACGTGGTCGTGGAAGCCGACGTGCGGTTCGACGGAGAGATCGACAGCGGCATCATGCTCCGAAAGCCCGAGGTGCAGGTGCAGATCGGCGTCTCGCGGAGCCTGAAGCGCGACATGACCTGCTCCTTTTACACGGGCACCT
>CAJBSQ010000488.1 GCA_903958265.1 uncultured Planctomycetaceae bacterium | reverse complement strand
GGCGTGGCCGTCGAGATCGAGGCGGTGTTCGAGCTGGCGTGAGGCGGTTGGGGCCGGGCGACGCGGCTTTCACGAAGCGGGCCGGGACGCCGGCACGCTGGCGATCCAGCCTTCGAGTGGGTCAAGCTCGGCCGGGAGGCCGTAGTCGTGGAGGAGCGAGGCATGGCCGGCCTGCAGCCCGCAGATTGCGGCGTCGAGCAGGTCGCCGGCGCCGTCGTCGATCATCCGCCTCGTCCATGCGGCCGAGGCCTCCAATCGCACGTCGAGGCCCGCGGTTCCCGCTACGAGTGCCGTGAGGATCGTCCGCCGGTTGGTTCTTCGGTCTGGCGTCTGGAGCGCGGGCGTGTCGCTCTTGTACGACCGGCGACAGGCCTGCCGGGCGGTGAATCCCGGATACGCCTCGAGGGCGATGCGGTCGCGGGCCGCCCCTCGGCCGGCCACCCGGTGGGCTGGAAACGCGAGGCCGGCTTCGAGCATCCGTCCGATACCCGCGTGCATCATCCAGGCCACCGGCGGGTTGGTCCACCGCATCGCCGGGCTCGAGCCCGCCGGCCTGTCGGCCTGCCGCCAGGCGAACTTGTCGCCGTCGGGTCGGCCGTCGCACCAGCGGCGAAACACCTCGCGCAAGCTGTCCCGCGACTGCCCGCAGTAGAACCTCACAAACCGCCGCCAGTCGGCCGGCCAGCCCTCGTGCTCGATCAGCGTTCGCGACTGGCCGAAGGGCAGATCGAAGCCGCCGAGCCAGCCGGCCGGCTCGCGGAGAAACCCGTCGAAGGCGAGGAGCGAATCGAGTTCGCGGATGGCGTCGAGATGGTAGACGGGGTCGCGGGCCCCGCCACCGAGTCGCCCCACCGCCACGGTGATCGGCTTCCGCGGCCGCGGCGCCGAGGTGAAGTCCACACCGAGCAGCACCTGACCGCGGCGACAGACGGACGGTCTCACGAAGACGCTCTGACAGGCACGAGTTTCAGCCCACGATCACGGTCGGCCGCCTGGCGGGATCGGTGATCGCCTTGTCGAGCAGGTCGACCACGCGGTTGGGGATGTCGCCCTGGCCGAAGAGCACGTAGTCGAGGGCGAGCTTGAGGCTGCCCCCCTTGCTCCAGCCAAAGACGATGTCGAGCGGCGCGCCATGCTTTGTCATCTCCATCGCCACCTGGGTGATCGTGTGCGACACGCTCACCACGTCGCGGGCCACGATGATGAACCGCGTGCCCTCCTGCCGCGCGGAGAGGATCGGAGCGTTTTGAAACTCGCTCACGTCGCCGTAGTGCACCTCGAGAAACACCAGGGGCACGGTCTCGGGGATGCGGTGCTTGCGGCGAATCTCGGCTTCCTTGTCGGCCAGCGATCGGCTGCCCGGCCGGTGGGGCACCAGCACGCGGAACGCCCCCTCCAGCACGATGTCGGTCCAGAGCATGCGGTCGGCGTCATTGGCGAATCGCAGCTCTTTGAGACGCAGCTCATCGCTGCGGAAGAATCGTGACGTGAACGAGATCGCCATCACGGTGCCGATGAAAATCGACGCGATGATGATGCCGTCGGGCCGCTCGTAGATGTTGGCGAGGGTGGTGTAGATGAAGACCAGCGTGATCAGCCCGAACCCGACCCGTTGGGCCTGGAGGGCGAGGCCATGGTGCGGCTCGGGCCGTTTCCGCATCTCGTGGAGAAAGGAGGCGATGCAGGCGCTGGTCATCAGCACCAGCACGCCGGTGGCGTACGCGCCTCCCTGTGCCGAGACATCGGCCCGAAAGGCGATCGTGACGACCAGATTGATGATGGTGAAGGCGATGACCAGCGGCCGGTAGGCACCCGCCCACTCCGGAGCCATGCCGTAGCGGGGCAGGTACCGCGGCACCATGTTGAGCAGGCCCCCCATCGCCGAGGCGCCGGCGAACCAGAGGATCAGGATGGTGCTGATGTCGTAGAGCGTGCCGAACACGTCTCCGAAGAGCGGGCAGATCGGATGGGGGCTCTCGCCGTGGGCGAGGTAGGCGAGGGCCCGGTCCATGGCCTTGCCCTTCACCGGTTCGAGCGTGAGCTCTTCGGCCGGGATTAGCGTGTTGGTGCCGGTGGCGAGCGACGAGCCGAGCAGGAACGCCGACATGATCAGGGCCGCCACGAGCATCATGCGCCGCGTGTTGGCGATCCGGGCCGTCTCGTCGTGCGGTTCCGCTTCCGTGCCCCGGACCATATGAATGTGGAGCACGCCGGTCTCGAATCCGGAGAGGCCGAGGGCGAGCTTGGGAAACACGAGCAGCGAGATGCCGAGGGCCACCCAGGGGCCGGTGCCCGAGAGCGGCGCGTGCTCCAGGTGGTAGCGGCCAGCCGTGATCTCGGCCAACCAGTGCTGGAGCAGTGTCGGATGGGTGAGCAGGTAGAAGACACTCGTCGCGACGACGATGAACGAGAGGCCGAGAAAGGCGACGACGAGCACCGAGGCCACCCCGACAACTTCGCCGTAGCCCTTGAGAAACATCGCCCCCAGCAGCACCAGCAGGAACATCGTGGTGGGCATCTGGCCCTGAAGCCACACGGGCACGTGGGTCTCGTAGAGCGGATTGCTGATCAAGTGGGCGGCGGCGTCGGCCGCGGAGAGCGTCTTGGTGATCACGAAGTCGGTGGCGGCGAAGCCGATCAGCACGAGCACCACGAGTTTGGCACCCCAGCCGCTGAACATCCGCTCGATCATCCCGATCGAACCGACACCGTCTGGGGTCTCGCCAGCCACGTGGCTGTAGATCGGCAGGGCGCCGAAGAGCGTCACCAGCACGAGCACGAGCGTCGCCAGCGGGGCGAGCGTGCCGGCCCCCTCGAAGGCGATCGACGGCTGGTAGCCGAGGGTGCTGAAGTAATCGACGCCGCACAGGCACATGATCAGC
>CAJBSQ010000487.1 GCA_903958265.1 uncultured Planctomycetaceae bacterium | reverse complement strand
GGCTCCCGTTCACGACGCCGTCGAGGCCTCAGTGTGATGGAGTGCCCGCACGGGGGCCGACGTCTTGAGGGGGCGGCAGGCCACTTCTAGAATCGTGGCGTCGGCCCTGGTGTTGCCCCCCTGTGTTCGCGAGAGACCCGATTCGATGGCGGAGGATCACTACCAGACGCTCGGCGTGCCGAGAACGGCATCGGCCGAGGACATCCGTAAGGCCTACCGGGAACTCGCCCGCAAGTACCATCCCGACCTGCATCCCGACGACGACGCGGCGAAGGAGAAGTTCAAGCAGGTGCAGGCCGCTTTCGACGTGCTCAATGAACCGAGCAAGCGGGAGATGTACGACCGTTACGGGAGTTCTTTCGAGGGTGTCGGCGGCGGTGGCGGCGGCGGGCCCCGCGGCGGCGGTTGGGGAGGCGGCCCGTTCCCCGGTGCGGGGGGCTTTCCTGGCGCGGGCGGCGGGAGTGAGATCGATCTGGAGAGTCTGTTTGGCGGGGGCGGAGGATTCGAGCAGCTGTTTGGCGGCGGTGGAGCCCGCGGGCGGACAGCTGGCGGTCGGCGACGGTCAACGCAGACTCCCGGCCAGGATGTCTCGGCGCGGATGACGATCCCGTTCACGCTCGCCATCGATGGCGGCAAGGCCGAGGTGCAGGTCGACCGCGGCGGTGGCAAGTCTGAGACGATCAGTGTGACGATCCCGCAGGGCCTCCCCGACGGAGCGAGGATGAGGCTCCGGGGGCAGGGGCTCCCTGGCGGCGGCGGCGGCCCGGCGGGCGACCTTCTGCTCGAGGTCGGCATCGATCAGCATGCCGTGTTTCGCCGCGATGGCGACACGCTCGAACTCACGCTCCCGATCACGCTCGCCGAGGCGATCGAAGGGGCGAAGGTGGACGTGCCGACGCCCTGGGGCACGATCGTGCTGAAGGTGCCGCCGCGAACGAGCGGGGGCCGCAAGCTGCGGGCTGCGGGGATGGGCGTGCGGCACGCCAACGGCTCGAAGGGTGACCTGATCGCCGAACTCCAGATCGTGCTGCCCGACGCCGCCGATGCTGCGGCGCTCGAGCGACTCCTGGAGGCGGCGCGGGCGGCGGATGCGGCCACGGCAAGCCCGCGGGCCCAGCTCCGGTGGTGACGCCGCGGCCGCGGGAGTTTTCGCGGCGGATGCGGCTCCTGACACCGACGGAGTTTTCCCGGGTGTATGACTGCCGCCAGAGCGCGGCGTCGGGCCCGCTGGTGCTCTATGCCGCCATCAACCGCGGCGAACCTGCGGGTGTCCGCCTTGGCCTCTCGGTCTCGCGGCGGATCGGATCGGCCGTGATCCGTAACCGGTGGAAGCGGCGGCTGCGTGAGGCGTTTCGGGCGGTGCGGCCGAGTTTGCCCGGCGGCAACGATTTCATCCTGGTGGTGCGGTCCGGAGAGCCCCCGCGGGGCGCCGCAGGCGCAGTGGCGGTCGAGTCTCTGATCGGTTCGCTGGCAACGCGGGTCGTTGGCCGCAGGGGGTATGCCGCCGCCCTGCCCGTGCCGCGGCCGGCGGTGGCCGGACCGCCGAAGCGGAGGCGGTGATGGCGGCTTCGTGCGGCGGGATGAGCCGGGCCATTGTTCGGCTCTGCGATCGCGCGGCCACGGCGGTGTTGATCGCGGGCGTCGTCGCCTACAAGCACACGCTCAGTCCGCTGCTCGGCCGCCACTGCCGCTTCCAGCCGACGTGCAGCACCTACTTCCGCGAGGCCGTGGAGAAGTACGGGGCCGTTCGAGGCACCGCCAAGGGGCTGGCCCGCATCTGCCGTTGCCATCCCTGGCACCCGGGCGGCTACGACCGTCCCTGAGCCAGCAGCTCGACGACGCGGGCATTCGCCGGCGGGAAGCAGCGGGCTGCGAGTTCGGTGATGGGAATCCAGGCGAAGGGCACGAGCGGCTCCTCGCGGTCGTCGAGAGCCGATGCGGCGAAGAACAGAATCTCGAGCGGACCGTGCGTGGCCACGCTGCTCGCCCGATGGAGCAGTCTGTCGATCCGCACCGCGATCCCCGACTCCTCGAGGCATTCGCGGGCGGCGGCGGATGCCGGTGCTTCGCCCGCCTCCACCTTGCCGCCGGGGAACTCGTCGAGCCCAGCCGCCTCGGGAGCGTTCTCGGCGCGGCGGCCCACGAGCACGCAGCCGTGACGCACCACCACCGCGACCGCGATGACGCTCACGCCCCCTCCGCGCCCTGCTTCGGCACGAGGTCGAGCAGCCGTCCCGGCGACCCCATCACGTTGTAGCCAGCATCCACGTGGAGGATCTCGCCGGTGATCCCCTGCGACTCGCGGGAGAGCAGCCAGGCTCCCGCCTTGCCGACCTCCTCGTGGGTGATGTTCCGGCCCATCGGCGACATGTGCTGGTAGAGCCCCAGCATGTCGTCGACCCCGGCTCCGCGACCGGCGAGCGTCCGCAGCGGACCCGCGCTCACCGCGTTGACGCGGACGCCGGCCGGACCAAGATCAAACGCCATGTACCGCATGCAGGTGTCGAGGGTCGCCTTGCAGACGCCCATGATGTTGTAGCCCGGCACCACCTTCTCGCCGCCGTAGTAGGTGAGGGTGAGGATCGACGCATTCGTCGAGAGGATGCCACGGCACAGGCGGCCGACGGCCAGCAGGCTGTAGGCGCTCGTCTCCATGGCGACGCGGAAGCCCTCCCGACTGCAGTTGGTCGTCTCCCCCTTGAGGTCCTCCAGCGGGGCGAAGGCGATGGAGTGCAGCACGAAATCGAGCGTGCCGAACTCCTGCTTGGCCTTCTCCATGACGGCGGCGATCTGGTCGTCTTTCGACACGTCCATGGGCACGAGGAACGTGGCATTGGGCTCCGGGTCGGTGAGCTGTGCCACGCGGCGGCGATTGCGCTGCCGCTCATCGTCGGGGCGGTCGGGCAGGTGGGTAAATCCAATCTTGCCCCCTTCGGCAAGGATCTCCTTGGCGATCGCCCAGGCGATCGAGTGATCGTTGGCCACACCGAGCACGAGCCCCTTCATCCCATCGAACCTGCCCATCGAGTCGTCTCCGGAAGCGAGTGTCATGGAGCGACCCGGGCCCAGCGGCCGATCGCGAGCGCGAAATGTAGCGGTTGGCCCGGAATCCCTGCAACGCGGCGTCTCGAGGCGTGCCTTGCGCTCGCGGCGGCGGCGGGGCCGACCCTTGTCGGGCCGGGGCGTGGTAGGTAGAAAAGAGCCGTGCGGCCCCGTTAGCTCAATTGGTCAGAGCATCTGACTCTTAATCAGAGGGTTCTTGGTTCGAGTCC
>CAJBSQ010000486.1 GCA_903958265.1 uncultured Planctomycetaceae bacterium | reverse complement strand
GCGACACCGTCGATCCCATCGCGATCGCGTTGTTTCCGGGATCTGACAGACTGTCGCCAATGATGACGAGCCCGTTGATCGCCGCATGGACTGGCGCGATCTGAAACGCGGCGGCGAAGACGAGCACACCGATGATCGCGGCGGCGGGGCGGGTTCTCATGCGACAGACCTCGTGGCTGGGCTCGGCGGGATCTGCGTCGGCCGACCGCCGACGCGTGCGAGAGGGTAGAGCGACGAGCCACCCGCCGCCAATACTGAATGCGCCGCGATTTCGCCCAGCTTGTGCTGCCTGGCAGCTTTTCCGTCGACGAACGCCTGACGACGATTGGGCCGCTGTCGCGGCTCAGGCCGTGCCCGGCTCCATGCCGAAAAACGCCACGGCGTTGCGGTAGCAGATGTCGCGGACCATCTCCGCGAGCAGCGGCATGTCTCGCGGCACCATGCCCCGCTCCACATCCTCCCCGAGGATTCGGCAGAGGAGGCGGCGGAAGTATTCGTGCCGCGGATACGAGAGAAAGCTCCGTGAGTCGGTGAGCATGCCCACGAAGTTGGCGAGTATACCGAGCTGCGAGAGCGTGTTGATCTGCCACGTCATGCCGTCGAGCTGATCGAGGAACCACCAGCCGCTGCCAAACTGGACCTTGCCGCGAACGCCGGCTTCGTGGAAGTCTCCGCAGAGTGCGGCGAGCGGATAGTTGTCGGCGGGATTGAGGTTGTAGAGCACCATCTTCGGCAGGCTGCCGCGGCTCTCCAGGTCATCGAGGTACCGGGCCAGCCGCTCCACCTGCGGCCAGTCGCCGATCGAGTCGTAGCCCGTGTCGGGCCCCAGGCGGCCGAACTGCCTCGAGTTGACGTTTCTCATGGCGCCCACATGGAGCTGCTTCACCCAGCCCCGCGCCGCATCGAGTTCGCCGAAGTGTCGCATCAGGCAGCCGCGGTACGCCTCCAACGCCTCGCCTCCCACCGGCTCGCCCCGCAGCGCCGCCCGATAGACCGCTTCCGCCTCGGCACGGGTGCCACCGACCGCGGGAGCCTGGTTGAGCCCGTGATCCGACAGGCGACTGCCGCGCTCGTGGAAGAAGGCATGCCGCCGGGCAATGGCCTCCAGCAGGCCGTCGAACGAGCCACAGTCGACGCCGCTGGTCTCTTGCAGGCGGGCCACCCACGGCCGAAAGGCGTCGGGCTGGTGTGCGGCGAGGGCCTTGTCGGGACGAAACGCTGGATAGACGCGGGTCGAGAGGCCATCGGCCCGAATGCGATCGTGAAACTCGAGTGAGTCGCAGGGATCGTCGGTCGTCCCCACCAGCCGCACCCGAAAGCGGGCCAGGAGCGTGCGGGCCGAGATGGTCTTCAGTCGCTCGTTCGCTTCGGCCCAGATCCGGGCGGCCGACGTCTCATCGAGCGTCTGTTCGATGCCGAACACCCGGCTCAGCTCCAGGTGCGTCCAGTGCCAGAGCGGATTGCGGAGCAGCCGCGGCATCGTGGTGGCATAGGCCAGGAACTTGTCGTACGGCTTCGCCGATCCGGTGACGTACTCCTCGGCCACGCCATTGGCCCGCAGGGCCCGCCACTTGTAATGGTCTCCACCCAGCCAGATGTCGGCGAGGTTCTCCCACTGCTTGTCGTCCGCAATCTCCTGCGGCGACAGGTGGCAGTGATAGTCGTAGATCGGCTCGGCGGCCGCGACGGCATACAGCTCCCTCGACACGTCGGTCGAGAGGAGGAACTGCGGATCGAAGACGGGGTTCGTGGGCTGTGCCATCGCGATGGAGGAATCCTCAGGAGAAGAAGGTGGTCGAGGAAACCGGCCGCGGAAGCATGGCCGCCGCACCGCGAGATCGCCGGGGCTTACTCACTACCGGCAGGCAGATCGCGAACGGCGATGTCTTTGAACTCCACCCACATCGGCGCACCCGCATGGAGCTGGAGCGCCACGATTCCCTCCCGTATCGCCAGGTCGGGGGCATCGGTGAAGTCGAGCGTGAGCGTGCCGTTCATGAAATGCCGCAGCCGGTCACCCTGGGCGACGATCCTCACCTCGTTCCAGTCATCGAGCCGGAAGAGCTTCGCGTAGGCGTCGGCATCGAGCAGCTCGCCCGTCACCTGCTTGGCTCCGTCGACCCACTCGGCCCGCTCGCCGACCAGGCAGATCCGCTTGCGGCTCCCCCCCTCGTCGTAGATGAAGCCCGACACGTTCGGCAGCCGGGCTTCGTTGCGGAGCTCGTGCTGATACCCACGCACGACCCACGGGTTTTTCGGTGTGCCCTCCGTGATGTGCCTCGACCGGTACTGGATGCCCGAATTGTTGGCGGCGTTGCAGCGGTAGGAGAGTCTCAGTTCGAAATCCTTGGGCACCGGTTCCTTACAGATCAGGAAGGTGTTGCCGTCGGCCTTCACGTCAGGCGTGGTCTCGCCGTGAACGACACCGTCGCGGACCGACCACATCCGCGGATCGCCGTCCCAGCCCGAGAGATCCCGTCCGTTGAACAGACTCCGCCACCCGGCCGGCGATGCAGCCGGCGCGGCCGGTGGCGGTGCGGCGGGCTCGGCAACCGGCGGGGCCGCGTCCGAGCAGGAAACAACGAACCCCAGCGACATCACCAGCAGCAAACGCAGCATGGACGGATTCCTCGTAGAATCTGGTTGAAACTCGAAGGGCACAGTATCGTCGCCACCGCCGCCGGGACTCAAGCGGGCGGCCGCGGTTCGCCGACGGCGTTCGGTTTGGGTTGTCCGCGGGAGACTCGCCGCACGAAGATGTCGTTTCCCCCAGCCAGCCCGGACATGCCCAACCGCCTGCCCCGCATCGTCATCGACTTCGAGAAACTCCGGCACATCAACTGTGGCCTGGGGAGGTTTTCGCTGCACCTGGCTCAGGAACTGCTGCGGATCGCCCCCGGCCGGTTCGACCCGGTCTTCTTTCTGGCGGCGGGAACCGACCGGTACCTCCCCGAGGGCGGCTTTGACCGGATCGCTGTCGCCCCATGGAAGAAGGAGTTCGCACTGCGGCCGCTTCGACCACTGATCCGTCCCTTCCTGCCGCCCAGCGGGATCGATCTCTGGCACGTCACCAACCAGATGTCGAAATACCTCCCCCTCGACGACCGCGTGCCCGTGGTACTGACGATCCACGACCTCACGTTTCTGCACGAGACACCACACGACGAGCAGCTGCGGCGGATCGAGCGGAAGCTCGCCGACATCCAGGCGAAGGTCGATCGCTCGACCGCGATCGTGACCGACTCGCAGTACGTGGCCAGTGACGTGCAGGCGCACCTCGCGGTCGGTGACCGTCCGGTGCACGTCGTCCACCTCGGGCTATCGGAGCCCCCCGCGGCCGCCGCCACTCGGCCGGCGTTCGTGCCCGAAGGGCCCTTCGTGCTGACGGTCGGCAACTG
>CAJBSQ010000485.1 GCA_903958265.1 uncultured Planctomycetaceae bacterium | reverse complement strand
GTCTTGGCGATCGCCTGGAATACGGCGGCTACTTTCGGATCCCGGGGGCCGTAGACGATGCCGGGACGAAGGATGGTGATCGGCAGCCGGTTGGCGCGCTGCTGGAGGGCCACCTCGCCGGCCCGCTTGCTGCGGCCGTACTGCGAGATGGGAGCCGATGGGTCGGCCTCGTCACGAAACGCTCGGTCGATCGGCGGCGGGCCGGCGGCGGCGAGGCTGGAGAGGAACACCAGCCGGGGCGGCGTCGGCTGAGCGGCGCAGGCATCCGCCAGGAGCTGGGTGCCGGTGCCGTTGGTGCGGAAGAGGTCGGCCGGACGCGGAGCCGCCACGAGGCCGCCGAGATGAAACACCACATCGCAGCCAGGCACCGCATCGCGGTAGGACGCGGGATCGTCGAGCGTGCCCGTGACGGGAATGACACCCGGGGTCGACGGCAGCGAGCCAATCGATGTCGGCCGCACGAGGCATCGCACCTCGTATCCACGGTCGAGCAGTTGCTCGATCAGATGCAGTCCGATGAATCCGGTCGCACCCGTGACAAACGCTCTAGGAATCGCACTCACCTCTGCCCGACTGCAACGACTGTATCTGAGTGGTGATAATGCTTGGAGTCTGGTGACGATGCAACCCGAACGCGGCGGGATGAAAAAACGGATCCACTCTGCGGCTTCTGCGTGTTCTGGGGCTCGGAGGGCACGACGCTCGTGATCCCGCCCGAGGGGTGCAGGGCCACGTCGTCATGGACCGGGATGACAAGCCGGATCACCGGACTCGCGCGGGGGCCCGTGCCACAGCAGGCCGGGCAAGCCGGCCTTCCGCCGTCGGCGCCGCCTGGCTACCGTTCCGATCCCGAGGGTAAATCGAGGGCACGGTTTCAACTCGCGAGGTGCGCACCATGGCTGGGAGCCGTCGTCGTCTGCTGATCGCCGCCACGTCGTGGCTCACCGCCATGGCCGCCGTTCGGGCACAGTCGTTCGGGCCGACCTCCACGGAGGCCGCGGCCACCGCCGTTGCCTGGCCCACCTCGCCACCGCTGCGGATCTACGTGCTGCCGTTTACGATCGCTCCGGCGCTTCAGGAGGAACTCCGCCAGCAGGCCTCGTCGGGTCTCGTGCCTCAGGGGCCCGTGCGGCAGTTGATCGCCTCCCGGCCCCGCGTGACCGACATGGTGACGGGCTACGACCGCAGCGAGCCGCCGGGCGTGGGCCTGTCGCGACTCGTGGCCGAGGAGATGGCGCGGGCCGGCTGGCCCGCCATGTTCTGGACCGAGGCCTCGCCACCGCCGAACGATGGCTGGCGGCTCGCGGGGCAGGTGGTAGGCCTCGACGAGGGGAGCGCCGCGGCCCGCAACGTGATCGGCTTCGGCGTGGGCAACAAGCATGTCGGGGTCGATGTCATGCTCTCCGATCCCAACACCGCCGGAGGCAGGCCGTTTCTGATCCTCGACAG
Source organism: uncultured Planctomycetaceae bacterium (assembly GCA_903958265.1). GTDB lineage: Bacteria > Planctomycetota > Planctomycetia > Pirellulales > UBA1268 > QWPN01. Next base: position 1,603 of record CAJBSQ010000485.1, on the reverse strand, counting down.
CTCCGACAAGGGCCGAATGATGCCGGGCACGGTGGCCGTCGGCGCGGCCGCGGGCTTCAACCCCGCCGTGATCGTCGGCAAACACGTGGTCTCCACCAGCGGCATCGCCGACGTGACCCAGCAGCAGCGGCTCGCCGACGAGATCGCCGGCGCCATTGCCGAGGCGGTGAACGCCCACGCCGCCGGCGGGAGCCGGTGAGTTAGAGAGCGGCGCGTGGGGGCTATGCTTCACCGCGCGGCTTTGGCACGTCGGTGGACATCAGGATTCACGCGACCCGCGAACTGGCTTCGATGATGACCGATTGGGAACAACGCTATCGCGGGAACGACACCCCCTGGGACAAGGGCTCGGCCCATCCCGCGCTCGGGCAGTGGCTCGCGGTCAACGCCGGGCAGATGACCGGCGAAGTGCTCGTGCCCGGCTGCGGCAGCGGTCACGACGTGCGGGCCATCGCCGCCGCCGAGCCGGCGGCGCGGGTCGTCGGGCTGGACATCGCACCCGCGGCGGTGGCGTTGGCCCGACGCCATGCGGCGGTCGCCGGCGAGACATTCCGCCAGGGCGATCTCTTCGACCTAGCCCACGACCTTCGCGGCCGATTCGCGTGGGTGTGGGAGCACACCTGCTTCTGCGCGATCGACATCGAACGCCGAGACGAGTACGTGCAGGCCGTCTGGCAGGCGCTGGTGCCGGGCGGCCACCTGCTCGGCGTCTTCTATCTTGATCCGTACCGGGGCGATCACCGCCCGGGCGGAGGGCCACCCCACGGCTGCTCGCTTGCGGAACTCGCCGATCGCTTTGAAAGGAACGGCCGGTTCCGCGTTGTCGAGCAGCACGTTCCGCCTGCGACCTATGAGGGCCGCGAAGGATGCGAGCGGCTGATCCTCATGGAACGCTTGCCGGCTTCGCCGTGACCGCCCGCGGGCCTCGTCGACCGTGGCTGGTTGCCACCTGAACCTTCCGGCGGCTCCCCGCGATCAGGCGATCCTTCTCGCTCCGTCGCAGCCGCTTGATCGCCGCCTCTCGTTTTAAGGCGGGCGACCTGCCGGCCTGGGGCTCAACGTAGACGACCTTCACCGGGAGCCGGCTGCGGGTGTACCGCGACGCCTTGCCGGCGGCATGGGCCTTCAGCCGCTTCGGCAGGTCATTGGTGATACCGCAGTACAGCGAGCGATCGCGGCAGCGCATGAGGTACACGACCCAGCCACCATCGGCACCATGGTTCCATGCTGCGACTGTGCCGCACGGTGTGTCGCTCGCCGGTGCCACCGAGGATGTCTCCCGCTGCCCAGATCAACCCACCACCGTCCATGCGGAGCAGCCTACTCCGCCGCTCACCCGAGGCGTGCCCCGCGCTCGCCGGCCGGGCCGCCGAGGGGGCCCGGTGGCCGCATGACCTACCCACGCGGCGCAATCGGCACCGGCGGCACGTCACCACCTGCCCGTGAAAGAGGGTCACGATTGTGGAATCGGCCCAAATGCCGACAATCTTCAGGTGATCAGGATCCCCAGTCTTTCGACTGCCAGCCGAAGGAATCTCGCTTGGCAACGTCCGTTCTTCCGGGTCGATCTGCTGCCCGGGCCATTCACTGGGAGTACGTGGTG
>CAJBSQ010000484.1 GCA_903958265.1 uncultured Planctomycetaceae bacterium | reverse complement strand
TCCAACCGCGGCACCACCCGCTTGCCGTCAATCCGCATGAAGGGCATCACCCGGATCGGCCCGACAAGCAACTGCCGTAGAATCACCGCCGCCCTTCCCTCGTCGCCAAGCAGCTGGCCCTTCACGGCCTCGAGATGCTCAAGTAACTTCGCCGCGGTCGGCAGTTTTCCCTTGCGTCCCGCCTGCTCCTCGACCTCCTGCCGGCGGGCCCGCACGATCGCGAGCTCCCGTTCCCGCTGGGCAAGCCGAGCGGTGAGCGACGCCAGGGCCCCGTTGCCGCTTTCGATCGCCGTCGAGAGTCGCTCGATCGCCGCCACGAGCTTCTTCTCCTCCTTCTCGAGTTTCTTGAGCTCGCTGGCCACCGAGCCGCCCTTCTGGTGGAGTTCCTGCACGCGCGTAAGAACCGCATCCCGGACGCCGTCGAGCGAGAGCACCTCGTTGACGATGGCCTCGAGCACCGCCGGATACACCCGTTCGCGCATGCAGTAGCCGCGGTACCAACACTCGCCCTTCGTGGCTCTCGAGCACCGGAAAGTGCCGTCGGTCCTGCCGTGTGAATACATCGGCGAGCCGCACACGCCACACGTGAAGACACCCGAGAGCAGGCCGCGCCGCTGGCGGGTCGTGCCGCGGAGCGGATGGCCCGCGCCGCGGATCGGCTTCTTGAAGACCCGCCGACCGTCGACGACCTCGTTGGCCCTGTACCAGAGGTGGTCCGACACGATCCTCAGGTGAGGGCTCTGGCGTGTCTGGATCTTGTCGTCGTCGTTCCAGACGTACTCCGACTTGCCGGTGCGGAGCTTCCGCTTCGCCACCTTCTTCCGGTTCGTTTCGAAGCCGCGGTAGATCGTCCGGCGGATAATCGCGTTGACGTTGCCTGCCGTCCACTTGGCCTGCCGCGACCACGACGCCTTCGGAAACTTGATCGAGTCGAGCCACTCGCCCACCTCGGCCGCCGTCTCGCCCGCCGCGATCCGCTCGAAGACCTCGCGAATCACCTCCGCCTTCTCCTCGTGGATTTCGTCATAGAACGGCCCCTTGGCCGGCTCGGTTTCCGTGGCCGGAAGCGTCGGCCGGCGCTTGTAGCCGATGACCGTGTTGCCGACCGCGGCCCCGCGGGCCCAGAGCCCGTCGTGGGCCCGGCGGATCCGCTGCCGGGTGTAGAAGTTCGACCGCGAGTGCTGCTTCTGGCACATGTGCAGCCGGTCGGGCCAGTCGTCGTCGGCCGTGTCGATGTAGTCCGACGGGCAGATGACCCGCACATCGCCGTCCACCGCCGACTCGAAGAGCTCGCCCGCCTTCGTGTGGTGGCGATAGAGGCGGCTCGACTCCTCGGCGATGATCACGTTCCACCGCTTGGCCTCGATGCCGGCCCAGACCTGATTGATGCCCGGGCGGTCGGCGATCTCGCCGCTGACCTCGGGTTCCGTGATGACGTCGATCTCAACCTGCTGCGGCTTCCAGCCCTTGGGCAGGTTCGCCTCGAGGAACGCCCGGCAGGCGGCGACCTGATCGTCGATGCTCGACTGCCGCTGCTCCTCCGTGGAGAAACGGGCGTGGATCAGGGCGCGGAGCGGCTGCCCCTTGGGCAGCTGGATCGGTTGGCGGAGATGCATCATCGGGCACCTCCCTTCCGGCCGTTGGCCTTCTTGGACTGCCGGCGACGGCCACTGCGTTTTGTGGTGCCGGAATTTGCGCCGGGTGACTTCCCTTTTTCAGGTTTTCTCCGGGCTACGCTGCGTTTGTTGGATCCCTGTCGGGGATACTGCGTTACAGCCCGATCGCGAGGCTTGCGAGAGCCACGGCCGGCATGACCCAGATCGTGGCCAGCCGCCACGGCCGCGGGATGTTCGCAATCGACGCGAACCACACGAGCCCGATCGCCACGGTGACGTCGAGCACCCACTGAAACGGCACCGGGCTCGAGGCGCCGTTGATCCAATCAACAACCGGCGTTACCGCCATCCGCACGGGATCGTCGGCCGGCACGCCGATGAAGCAGGCCCCGAACACCCGCAGACCGAAGGCGGCAAACGGGATCAGCCCGGCGACGAGCTCCACGCGGCGGGAGAGCTTCGGCAGCGGCGCGGCCCAGATGGCGGTCCAGAGCGTCGTGAAGAGGAGCAGGCGGAAAGTCTCCATGAACGACGAGTGTAGCCCGGGGAGCCTGCCGGTCCGTCATGGTTTGCCGTGTGGGCCCGAGGGTAGGATGGTGGAAGTCACACTCGTTCCCCACGCTCGTTTCCGAAGGCGCTCATCATGGACATCGTGTGGTTTCTCTTGATTGGTCTGGCGGCCGGGTGGCTCGCGAGCCAGGTCATGAAGGGAGGCAGTGCGAGTCTCGTCACCGATCTGATCATGGGCGTGATCGGTTCGATCCTGGGCGGGTTTTTGTTCGGCGCGGTCGGGCTCGCCGCAACGGGCCTCATTGGCAGCCTCGTGACGGCCACGGTCGGCGCGATCGTTCTGATCGCGGGCCTGCGGGCGATCAACCGCTCGCGGATCTGAGCAGGGCGCGAGGCCCCTTCGGCTTGCAGATTCAGAGTTATGGCTCCGTACCTCGTGGCCGCACGCGGCCGGCGAACCAGAGGCTCGTGAGTGTCACTGCGACGGCGAGGATGCCGACCGTTCCAAAATAACGCAATGGTTCGCCGCCCCCTCCTTCCAAGATCAGCCCACCACACACGGTGCCGAGGCCGCTGGCGATGTGCTGCACCGATGAATTGACCGACATGAAGCCACCGCGCCGTCGGGGCTCGATGCTGGCCGTGATCAGCGATACAGAGGACACCAACCGCCCTGCGTTGCTCGCCATCATCAGCGCTGCCACCGGGGCCGCCACGGCAAGCCCCACGGACGGCAGGTGCGTGACCACGAGCGTCATCACGGCCGCCAGCGACACCACGCAACGAAACACGGGCAGGGCACCATTGCGATCGATGAGCCGGCCCACAAGCGGCGTGCTCACGAGCGTGAGCAAGCCCCCGGCCACGAAGACGACGGGCAACTGGGCCTCCGTCACTCCCGCGTTGCTCACGTAGGAGGCGCTGATATAGGGAATCACGGAAAAAGCGCCGAACATCAGGATGGCGGTGAGGGCCAAAGCAGGCCGATGGGAGGGATACGTGAGCGTGTCCAGCAACTGCGCCAGGGGACGTCGTCGCGTCCCGCCCAAGTGGCCGGTCAGCGGCGGCATCGTCCACGCGGCCATGCCCATCAGCGGCAGCCCCAGCGCCGCGAGTACGAGGAAGGGCACTCCCCAGCCAAAGCGGTTGCCCAGCGCGATGCCAATGGGCACGCCCACCACCGACGCCACAGCGAACGCCGACATCAGCAAGCCGGTCGCCCGGCCGCGCCGCTCCTCAGGAAACACGTCCGCCACGATGGCGTACGACAAACCGCCCAACACTCCGCCGAACGCGCCCGTCAGGCACCGGGCCGCGACCAGCAGTTGGTAATTCGGCGCCAAGCCGCAGGCCAGGGTGCCCAGTAGCAGGCCGGCTGACAGCACGATGTAGGCCGACCTGCGTCCCACGCGGTCGAGCACCGCCGCAGCCGCAAAGCCGGCGCACCCGGCCGCAAACGTGTAGGCCGACACGACCCAGCTGAACTGCACGGTGTCGATGCCCAGGGTGTCGAACAGGAGCGGACCCAGGGGCATCACGATCATGAAATCGACGGTGCTGATGAACTGCATCGCCGCGAGCGTGAACAAGATCAGCCCCGCACGGTCCACGCCACTCCCTTCCGGGAGGGCTGGCTCGGCTGCGGGGATTGGGGCCACAGTGCTAATCGCTTTCACCGCAGAGGCGCCGCGGGAATCGGAGGCATCTTCACCCTGCCGGCCGAAGGGAGGCTAGCAGACCCCGCACATCGCTCTCAACACCATCGCAGACTCTGGTAGAAAATATTATCTTCGCGCGCGAAACGAAACAGGACCACCCATGACGTTGGCTGCCATGCTCGACGATGCGGCGGCGAGATCGCCGCACGCCATCGCGATCCACACCTCCGCCGAGTCGCTTTCGTATGCCGAGCTCGCCGATCGCGTCGCCCGGGTCGCCCACGGCTTCATATCGCTGGGACTGACCGGCCAGGATCGCGTGGCCTTCCTGCTGCCCAACGGCTTGGAACTGGCGATCTCAATCCTGGCCGCCGCGAAGGCCGGCCTCATCGCCGTGCCGCTGTCTCCCACGTTCGCCCCGCCGCAGTTGGAGTACATCCTCAGGCACAGCGGCGCCCGTATGCTCGTCACGTCGCCGGCATTGCTTGGTGCCGTGACAGCGGAGGCCCGTGATCAACTCGACGCTGTGGTGCTCTGCGGCGACGTCCCGGACGAGCCGCCCGCGGATGCTGTGCCGTTTGGGCAGCTGCTCGCCGGCCCCGCCGCGACGCCAGCGATGTCTCGGGGCCTGGCGTTCGATCCAATCGGGCTGTTGGTCTACACGTCAGG
>CAJBSQ010000483.1 GCA_903958265.1 uncultured Planctomycetaceae bacterium | reverse complement strand
CGCACGGCAAGAGTCGCGGTGACCGTGCCGGGCATCCATCGCATCGCGATCGACATGCTGCCTCACTGGAGCCGCGAGGGCATCGTCGAGACGACGGTCGTGCGGCTCCCCCCAGCGGCGCAGTCACGCGTGGTCTTCGAAGACGCCCCGACTGCCGGCGGCCGCGGCCCAGATGTCAACGCGGTGCGATGGCAGTGCGACCGCGGCGCCGGTGAGCGGGGGTGGCTCTGTGTCGCCGCCGACGCGGGAGTTTTCGATGTCTCGCGGGCGACGCGGGTTCGGCTCGCGCGATCGGTCGATCCACGGCATCCGCTGGCCGCGGTGCCGGAGGAGGCGGTGAGCGTCAATCAGGTCGTCTGGGGCGAGGACGGCTGCACGGTGAAAGCGGCCTTCGAGATCCGCGGCGGCAGAAACGTGGTGAGGTCGGTCGTGGTGCGGACGCACGGGCCACTCGAGCCGGTGACGACGGCCGGCGGATCACTCACGCCGCGGCCCGTGGGGAGCGGCCGCTACCTCGTGGACCTGCCGGAGCCGACGGCCGGCGCGTGCCGGCTCGAACTCACGTTTTCCATGCCCCTGGCCAGTCCGGTGGGAGTGTTTGAAGTGCCTGGCGTGTGGCTCGAGGGTGCCGGCAGCGATCTGAGAACAGTTCGCTGTCTTGCCGCCGCCGACCTCGATCTGATTCCCGAACTTCCTGCCGGCTTCTCGCTGGTGCGACCGAGGGATGAAGACGGTCTTGGTGTCGTGGCTGTCTGGCGGTCGGAGAAGCTGTCGTCGGCAGTGGGCCCGCGGGCCGCCGGCTCCCGCGCGGGGGCCGATCCGCCCGCGATATCGGTCGCGCGGGCTCGGATGGCTGTCCGTCGCCGGCCGCAGCCGGATCGCCTCACGCAGCGAGTGCAGGTCGACTTTGCCTCCGACCACGTCGGCCTGTCGCTCGAGTGCCAGATCGACGCCGCGTCATCCCCATTCACCGAACTGCCGATCGAGGTGCCGGCGTCGGCCATCGTCGACCGGCTCGTGGTGGTCGAGGAGACGGCCACCCAGCCGGTGCCAGTCGACGTGTGCGTGTCGCGGCCGACGGCCACGCGGCTCTCGACGGTCGTGCAGCGGCCGCGATCAGGCAGGTTTCGGGTGACGCTGACGGCGCGGATCGAGGGGCGGCCGCTCGCCGCCGGCGACATGCCACTGGCCCGCGCCGTCGTGAGCGAGGGTCCACCGCTCCTCGTGTCGTGGCGCGAGTCTGCCGGCCAAGACCTGCGGGTGTCCGCCGTCGCTGCGTCGCCCACCGGTGAGGCCGGCGTGGAAGCGGCCGCCGCGTGCGAGGTTGCCCCTGGCGAACCCGGGCCGACGTACGTGCTCAGCGAACGACAGGCGAGCGAGGTGGTGACCGATCGGCCGGTGGTCGGGCCCGCTGCCGCGCTGCCGGCCGCCCTGGGCAACGCCGTCGAGGCGACCAGCGTGCACGTCGTGCTCGACGGCCGGAGCCGCGTGTGGGGCATGGCGCGGTTCGACCTGGCGACGGCGGAGCCAACGGTGCGGCTGCGGATGCCGGCTGGTCTGCGGCTCTTCGACGTGCTCGTGGATGGCCGCGAGACCCAGGCCGTACCCGTCGGAGCGGGTGGGTGGGACGTGCGACTTCAAGACATCCAGTGGCCGCGGTCGATCCTGGTGGTGTTCTCCGGAGAGGCTGGTGGCAGGCCCACCTCGGGCGACGCCATCCGCATCGAACCGCCCCGGATCGAAGGTCTGCCCAGTCAGGATGTGCTCTGGACGATCGATGCTCCGGGAGGCATGCAGCTGCGAGTCGCGGAGCCGGCCCGCGTGATCGACGCCGCGGCCTGGCAGACCATGCAGGCGGCCGGCCGGCAGCGGATCGCCGCGTTGTTCGACGTGGCCATCAGCCACGCGGCGGAACCTGACCGGGAGCGGCTCGTGCGGTTCGCGATGACGAGGCAGGCGGGCGACCGGCCCGCCGTCGAATCGGCGTGGGAGCGGGCCGTGCAGACGCAGCCGACCGCCGGCCGGACCCGCGTGCACCTGGTGGCCAACGAACCAGCGGGGGTGACCGTCCGTGCGGTCCGCCGCCGCACCGACGCCGTCGCATCCCGAGGTCTGGCCAGCGTGGCATTGATGGCGGCGTTGGTCATTGGCTGGAGCGTGTCTGGCCGCTGGCTCGCAGCCTGGTCGGTCGCGATCACCTGGGCGTGGCCGTGGCTCGTCGCGGCGATCGGGGGAGTCTGGGTGATGCTCCTCCGTCCGGCTCTGCCTGGATGGGCGCTGCTCGCGGCGGGGCTGATCGCCGCGTTGGCCCGGTTTTGCCGCCGCGAGCCCCGGTAGCGTGGCGACCTGCGGGCGGCATCATGCCGCCGCAAGGCCGGATCTCGCGGCCCAAAGCGGTCTGGCTCGTCACGGAGACCGCCGCTACCGTTTGCCCCTCGCCGAAGAAACCGGCGGCTCGGTTCACGCATGCGTGGCCGCGGCCGCTTCGGTCCGGGAAGGATCCGGGCGCGGTTCGCGGCGATGCATGGAGGCTCGGCAGGCATGGTGTGTGGACGCATCGGCGACGGTATTCGGTCGACACGCGGGCTCGGGGCATGGCTCGGATTCGTGGCGGCGCTGGTTGCGTTGACTGCGGCCGAGGCGCTGGCCGCCGGCCATCGCACCGCGAACTTCATCATCGAGGCTCCGACCGAGGCGCTCGCCCGGAGGATCGGCGACGCCGCCGAACAGTACCGGCATACGCTGGCCGTTGAGTGGACAGGTAGCCCGCTCCCCCGCTGGAGCAGGCCGTGCCCGATCACCGCCCAGGTGGCGCCGAACCTCGGCGCCGGCGGCGCCACAAGCTTCGTGTTCGATCGGGGCGAGGTCTTCAACTGGACGATGACGATCCAGGGAAGCGAGGAGCGGATCCTCGACTCCGTGCTCCCGCATGAGATCACGCACACGATCTTCGCCAGCCACTTCCGCCAGCCGCTGCCCCGCTGGGCCGACGAGGGGGCCTGCACGACGGTGGAGCACCCGGTCGAGCGGGCCCGGCAGCACAAGCTGCTGATCGAGTTCCTGACCACCGGCCGTGGGATCGCGTTTCCCGAGATGTTCGCGATGAAGGAATACCCGGCCGATGTTCTGCCCCTCTACTCGCAGGGCTATTCGCTCGCCCGCTACCTGATCGAGCGGGGCGGCCGTCACAAGTACGTCGCCTTTGTGTCCGACGGCCTCGCCAGCGACGACTGGTCAAGCGCACTGGCCGCACACTACGGCGTGAAGGGCGTTGCCCAGATGCAGCACGTCTGGCTCGACTGGGTGAAGCAGGGCTGCCCGGCCCCGCCGGCCTCGCTGGCGGCGGCTGTGCCTCCGCCGGCGGCCTCATGGTCAGCGGTCGCTCGCGGCCAGAGCCCCGATTCCGCTCCGGCACCAAACCCGGTGCCGGCCGCCGCCCCGGTGGCCACGAGCGCCGCCCGCACCTCGGTCTATGCCCAGGCCCGCCGCGCCGCCGACGGCGGCACGAGAAAATCGGGGACGGGAGTGGATTGAGGCCTCCTTCCGTCGGCGGTTGGCTGACATGATCAAGCCAGTTGGACGGTGTCGCACCGGGCCGGGCGGAGAGCCCGCCGCGATGGCCTGAATGCCGGCGATGCCAGGGCCCGGACCATCGCCAGTCCTCAGCGCTCTCGACCAGCGAAACTCGCTCCCGTCCCCGATTTCCACACACGGTCAGCGTGCGCGGCGACGGCGGAAGAGCGAGTAGCTTCCGTAGGCGAGGCCGGCGAGAGCCAGGGCATACGTCGAAGGCTCGGGGACAGAACTTCCCGGTATTTGGAGCAGCAGCGAGTTGCCGCTCTGAGTGAAAGAGGCTTTCTCCGCAAATGCCCCCGTGACGCTGAACTGCGAGGCGGAGAACCCGCCGATCCCTCCAGTTGCCGTCAGGAACGTCAACGAGTACGAGGATGTGGGGTCATATCCACCGGGTATGCCGGCCAGTGGTCCGTCGTAGCCAAAGACGTTGAACGTGATGGCTCCCGAGCCATATGAGGACAAGTCCACAGCACCGGCGGTCTGCCATAACGTCCACCCGACGCCAGCAGTGGCCGTCATGTCATTGACACCGAAATCCCAGACAACGTTAGGGAGTGGCGTCGAACTGAACGCAGCAGTTGCGACCAACGGAAGTGTCGAGCCCCGCCCGATGCTGTAGTCGGTCAGCGTGTACCCATCTTCCAGAAGCGTCGAGCCAAAGTAGAGGTACTGGCTGGTAGGAGCAATCGACGTCCAGTCCTGAACTTTTTGCTTGACGTTTTCGATGGTGTCGCTTGGCTCCACTTCGAGCATCAAAGACGAGTACGTCGAATCCAAGACGTAAACAGACATTGCGGTCACGGTGTCGGCGACGCATGCGAGCCCGGCGGCTAGCGCAAACGCGAAGGTGGTTGGTTTCACAAGAGAGAACCCTTTCACTGTGGGGGAGCGAACCGGGGACGGGAGCAGTTTTTAGCACATCGCTCCCGTCCCCGATTTCGCCGCCCGCCGCTTCCGGCACCGCATCATCCCGGCAAGGCCGACGCTGGAGAGCCCCGCGATGACGTAGGTCGAGGGTTCGGGGACCACGCTGATGGTGCCCGTCGCCGGGTTGAACGTGGCCGACTGGCCTGCCGCGAGGCCGGTGGCATTCACCGCCGAGAAGGTGCCCGAGCGGCCGCCCGTGTTGGCGAAGATCTGCAGCACATCCGTGCCGTCGGCGTAGGAGCCGCCGCTGAAGGCGAGGTCGAGAATCCCGCCGAAGACCACGCTGCCGTCGCCGTTCACGAGATCGAAGGTGCCGGCGGTGAAGGCCGGGCTCGTGATCTCAAACAGGCTGGTGCCCGAGTTTGAGAGGTCGAGCGCGAGGCCAGTGCCAACGGTGATCGTGCCGGCGCTGTTGCCCGGCGCTAGCGACCCGAGCACGGCGAGTGACTTACCATTGCCCGAGATCGTGCCCACGCCAGCGAGGGCGGCCGAGGAAGGCAGTGAATAGCTGCTCGCGGTGAGGCCCAAGAGATCGAACACGCCGGGGCTGCCGGTGGTGCCGAGGTTCAGGCCACCCGTGCCGATCGAGCCCGCGCCCGAGAGGGCGATGGTGCCCGCCGAGATCGTGGTAAGGCCTGAGTAGGAGTTGGCACCCGCAAGCGTGAGTTGCCCCGCGCCTTGCGTCGCGACCGCCCCGGAGCCGCTGAGATCGCCCGAGTAGGTCGAGGCGTCGGACCGGTTGAAGATCAGCGTGCCGTTGTTGACGAGGCTGCCAGTTCCGCCGAGGAGGACGCCGGTCGTGCCGCCGATGCCTATTCGGAGTGTGCCGCCAGAGTTGAGGTTGATCGTGCCGGCACCTCCCTTGGAGAGCGTCCCGCCAACGGTCACGAGGCCGCCCGTCATGGTGAGCGTGCCTGTGCCGCTCGCACCGACGACGAGGTCGCCGCTGTTGGACCAAGTGCCGCCTGATACCTCGGCCGTGCCGAGCCCCCCGGCAGCAGCCCCAATTGTGCCGCTCAAGTTCATGAGAAGGCCGCCGGTGACGTTGAGCCTGCCGGTGCCTGACCTGCCGACGGTGACGTAACGGTTCATGGACAACGTGCCGCTCGAGACCGTGACGGACCCATAACCGCCGGATTGGGCACCGATATCGGCAAAATCGCTGGTGACGCGGCCGCCGTAGACGTCCAGCATTCCGATGCCGATTCGGCCCACGGTCATGTTGCCGGTCGTGGCCCACGTGCCACTCGACACCGTCGCGAGCCCGACACTGCCGGCATTGAAGCCGAGAAAGCCTCCCAAACCGGTGACGCTGCCACCGTTCACGCTGAGCGTGCCGGTGCCGCTGCTGCCGATGCGGAGTTGTCCAATTCCCGAACGAATCTGCAGCAACCCCGCCGACACGGAGGTCGCCATGTCGAGGACAATGGTAGCGTTGGCGACTGTCGTGCCGCTCAGGTTGAGCGTGCCTGAGTTCGTCAGCGAGAGCGTGCCAGTGCCTGAGATGGTGTTGCTGATTGTGAGGGCTCCCGTCTGGTTGAACTGCAGCGTGCCGTTGTCGGTGATGGTATCGCCCGACACGGTCGCGCCGTCGTTCAGGAGCACGGTGTCGCCTGGGTCGATCGTG
>CAJBSQ010000482.1 GCA_903958265.1 uncultured Planctomycetaceae bacterium | reverse complement strand
GGTGGGGCCGCTGGCCGATCTTTATCGCTCGTCGCTGCCGCAGACGGGTGACTGGTCGGCCACCCTGGCCGCCGCCAACGACCGCGCCGCCCCCGAGGCCGCCGCTGCGTGGCAGGAGAGCGTGGTCGCCTCGTGGAAAAATCTGCTCGACGCCCGCGTCAAAAGGGTGCCGCTGGCGGCCGACGCCCGGGCCGCAGCCGACGCCAGCCTCCAGGCCGCCCGCGAGGAACTCGCCGCCTACTGCAAACCGCTCGATGACGACTTCGCCGACTACCGCCTCCAGGTGCGTCGACTCGCCGGCATGCAGCGGAAGCCGGGGGCGGCCGAGATCCCGTTTGAGCGGGAGCGGTTGGCCAAGAAACAGCGGGAACTGGCGGGCCAGGCGGCGGGCTGGATGAAGGATGCAGCCGCGATCGGCCAGAAACTTGTCGGGGCCTGGGATGCTCAGCTCCCTGACGACGCCGCCCGCAATCGTGCTGCCACCGCCGTCGAACCCTCCATGCTCTGGAAGGCTGACCGGTTCGTCAGCTGGTCGCTGATGACGATCGGTGCCTGCCTCGTCCTCGGCCTGCTCACGAAGTTCAATGCCCTCGGGGGCGTCTGCTTTCTGGCGAGCGTGCTCGCGTCGCAGCCGTTCTGGGTGCCAGGCGCCCAGGCCACGTACGACCAGTGGGTGGAGGTGGCCGCCCTGCTCGTGATCGCCGCCGTGCCGCTCGGGGGCTGGAGCGGCCTCGACTACTTTTTGACACGGTGGTGCCCGCTCTCCGGCTGTTGCGGGTCGAACTCCCGCGGCCGGAGTTCCGTAGAGACTCAATTGAGGTGACTCGATGAACCTGACCGAACAGCAGAAGGCGATCGGTAAAGAAAACTTTACCGACGCGGTAAACATCACCCGCCGTGACTTTCTGGCCGGCACCGTTGCGGCGGGCCTCGCCAGCGGCGCTGGGTTGGGGTCGATCTACTTCGGCTACGGCACGAGCGTGGGCGACCCGCTCCGCGTGGGTGTTTTAGGCACGGGCGACGAGGGGAGCGTGCTGCTGGGCGCCCACAACCCCGACTACCTCAACGTGGTCGCGATCGCGGATGTCCGACCCTACAACGTCTACCGCGCCTTCCACGGCGACGTCTCGAGCCCCACGGCCTACCAGGCGCGGCCGGGCCTGATGTCGAAATACAAGTGGTCGACGGAGGATGCCGCGCGGGAGAAGGTGAAGGTCTACGCGGCCTACGAGGATCTCCTGGCCGACAAAGACGTGGAGGCGGTGATCATCGCCCTGCCCCTCCACCTCCATGCCCCCGCGGCCATCAAGGCAATGCGGGCTGGCAAGCACGTGCTCACCGAGAAGCTGATGGGCCACAGCATCCATGAGTGCAAGGAGATGGGCCGGGTGTCGCGGGAGACCGGCAGGATCCTGGCCACGGGCCACCAGCGGCACTACAGCATCCTCTACGACAACGCCGTGCACACGATCGGCACCGCCAACCTGATTGGCGACCTGCACTCGATCCGGGCACAGTGGCACCGGGGCAACCTGCCCGGGAAGGATTCCTGGAAGCCGCCAATGCCCGAGGATGCCTCACTCGCCAAGAAGCTCGCGGGCTGGCAGAAGGATCTCCAGAATGCCAAGCCCGCCGACATCGACGCCTTGCAGAAGCAGATCGGCCAACTGGAGGCCCAGATCGCCGACCAGGTGGTAGACGCGGCCACGTACGGCTACACGCCGATGACGCTTCCCAACGGCGAGCAACGCTCGCCGATGGAGGAGCTGATCCGATGGCGTCTCTGGAACCGCACCGGCGGCGGCCTGATGGCGGAACTCGGCAGCCATCAGCTCGACGCGGCGGGGATCTTCGTATCGGCCATGCACGGCGCCGGAGCGAAGGTCAAGCCACTCACGGTCACGGCCGTCGGTAATCGGAGCATCTTCCCTGCCGACCGCGAGATCGACGACCACGTCTACTGCATGTATGAGTATCCCGCCCCGGGCTACGAAGACGACAAGAACAAGAAGATCGTGGTCACCTACTCGTCGATCAATGGCAACGGCTTCGGTGGCTACGGCGAGGTGGTGCTGGGCACCAAGGGCACGCTCGTGCTGGAGCAGGAGCGCGACGTGATGCTCTACAAGGATTCGGCGAAGGATACGCGGGTGACCGTCGCCAAGGCGAAGGATGGCTCGCCCACGCTCGACACCACCGAAAGTGGTGGCGGCGGCGGTGCGGTGGCGGCCGGCAAGGCGGGCTCCGATGCGGCTCCCTCCCGCGGTTACACGGAGGAGATGGAGCACTGGGCCTGGTGCATCCGCAATCCTTCTCCCGAAAACCAGCCCCGGTGCAAGCCGGAGGTGGCGATCGCCGACGCCGTGATCGCGCTGGTGAGCAACATCGCCCTGGCCAACCCCACCACGCAGCCGCGGATCGAGTTCAAGCCGGAGTGGTTCGACATCGCCAGCGACGAGACGCCCGAGGGCGTGAAGCCCGACGTCACGCGAAACGGCTACCAGGTCTGAGCGAGGCCAACAGCTTCGCCACTTCGAGCACCGTGACGGGCACGACCGCCAGGCCGAGCACGAGCCCCCATTCGCCAAGGGGTATGGCTCCCACCTCGAGCACCGACTGGGTCGGCGGCAGCATGACCACCGCCAACTGCACGAGCGCCGAGAGCACCACGGCCATCACGAGCGCGGGGTTTGTGAAAAACCCGAGCTGAATCGCGGTGCGGTGGTCGCTCCGGCAGCCGATCGCGAAGAACAGCTGCGCGAAGGCGGCCACGCAGAAGGTGACGGTGCGGGCGTGCCGCACTCGCGTCTCGTCTCCCTGCCAGGCGAGCCAGAACGCGACGAGGCAGACCGCCGCGACGAGCGTTCCGTGCACGACGATCTGGATGCCGCGGCTCCAGGAGATCACCGGCGCCCGAGGCGGCCGTGGTGGCCGTTCCATGATGTCGGGCTCCGGGGGCTCGAGGCCGATCGCCAGAGCCGGGAGGCCGTCGGTGACGAGATTCAGCCAAAGGATCTGGATCGCGGCGAGCGGCGCCGGCCAGCCGGCCACCGCGGCCACGAGCATCACGAGCACCTCCCCAGCGTTGCAGGAGAGGAGATAGTGCATGAACTTCTGGATGTTGTCGTAGATTCCCCTGCCCTCCTCGACGGCGACGACGATCGAGGCGAAGTTGTCGTCCGTGAGCACCATGTCGGCGGCCTCGCGGGTGACATCGGTGCCGGTGATCCCCATGGCGATTCCGATATCGGCCGCCTTGATGGCGGGTGCATCGTTGACGCCGTCGCCCGTCATCGCCACCACCTCGCCGAGCCCTTGGAGCGCCCGCACGATCCGCAGCTTGTGCTCGGCCGACACCCGGGCGTAGATGGCGGTCGTGGCTGCCGTGTCCTGCAGGGCGGCGTCGTCGAGGGCGTCGAGCTCCAGGCCGCTGATGACGCGACCCGCGGCGTCGATGAGGCCAAGCTCTCGGCCGATGGCGAGGGCCGTCGCCGGATGGTCGCCGGTGATCATCACGGGGCGGATGCCGGCGGTGCGGCACCGCCGCACCGCAGCGGTCGCCTCGTCGCGGGGTGGATCGATCATGCCCGCGAGCCCCACGTGCACGAGGTCGCGTTCGACCGCGGAAGGATCATCGTCGAGCGGTTCCTCGTGGGGGATGTCTCGCCAGGCGAGCGCGAGCACCCGCATGGCCCGGTCGGCGAGGCCGGCGGCTGCGGCCAGGATCTCCTGCCGGCGGTCGGCGGTGAGCGGCACGACGTGGCCCCCAACCTGCTCGCCTCGGCAACGGGCGAGCACCGTCTCGGGCGCTCCCTTGGTCAGAAGCGTCCGCCCCCCGCCGACGTCCCGAACGACGACGCTCATCCGCTTGCGGTTGGAATCGAACGGGATCTCGTAGATCGTCGGCTCGGCCGGATCGTGCTCGGGGATCCCCCCCTTCACCGCGGCGACGAGCAGCGCGCCTTCGGTCGGATCCCCGATCACCCGCCAGCCACCGCCGTCGGCCCCGGGGGCAATCGAGGCCGTGGTGCATCGGGCGGCGATCCAGAGCAGTTTTCGGAGGTCGACATCCTCGGTCGCGGGCACACCGGGGCCCGTCGCACCGTCGGCGGTGATCGCCAGAAACGCTCCGCGGGGTTCGTAGCCGGCCCCGGTGACGTGGAACCGCCGGCCCGCGGTCACGAGTTCGCGAACCGTCATCTCGTTGCGGGTGAGTGTGCCGGTCTTGTCGGAGCAGATCACCGTGACCGATCCGAGCGTCTCCACGCTGGGGAGCCGGCGGACGAGCGCGTTGCGGGCCACCATCCGCTGCAGGCCGAGCGCGAGCACGACCGTGACGACCGCGGGCAGGCCCTCCGGCACCGCGGCCACCGCCAGGCTGACTGCCCGGAGCAGCAGGTCGGCGAAGCCGCCGCTACGCACCACCTCTCGGAAGCCCCCGCCCCGGATCAGATCGACGGTGAAGATCAGTCCCACCAGCGCGAGGCACACGACAATCAAGACTCGCCCAAGACCGGCGAGCCGGCGCTGGAGCGGCGTGGGCTCGGGGGGTGCGTGCTCGAGCATGCCGGCGATCCGGCCGAGTTCGGTCGCCATGCCCGTAGCCACCACGATCCCTGCACCGCTGCCGGCCGCCACCACGGTTCCCGCATGAGCGAGCGACGCCCGGTCGCCGAGCGGCGTGTCGACAGGCAGCGGCCCCGCCAGCGCCTTGTCCACCGGCATACTCTCGCCGGTAAGCGTCGACTCCTGCACGGCGAGACCAAAGGCCTCCACCAGTCGCAGGTCGGCCGGCACGTAGTCGCCCGCCTCCAGTTCCACGCGGTCTCCCGGAACGAGATCGCGGGACGGCACCGTCTGCACCACGCCGTCGCGAACGACCCTGGCCATGGGTGCCGCCATCCGCTGGAGCGCCGCGAGCGCCTTCTGAGCACGATCCTCCTGAAAAAAACCGATGCTCACGTTGACGAGCACGATCGCCACGATGGCCGTGGCGTCGGCCCAGTCACCCATGGCGGCAGCGATCGCCGCCGCCACCACCAGAATCCAGATCACCAGTTCGCGAAACTGCCTGAGAAAGGTCCACCACCAGGGCGTCCCGGGGGGCTCGTCGAGGGCGTTGGGGCCTCGGTCGGCGAGCCGCCGGCCAGCGTCGGTCGGCGACAGGCCCCGGACGGCGTCGGTACCGAGCCGGACGATGACTTCGGTCACCGGTAGCGAGTGCCACGACACAACGTCCATTCCCCTGCTGGTCGTCGTGCCGGAGTCGTTCATGAGGGACCAATCGGTGGCTCAAACCGGAGTGTCCGGCATTCTACGGCCGGCGATTGGCTGCCGTTCCTGGCATCCATCCCGGCCGCGTTCTGGAGGGTAGAGTTGAACAGGGATCGCGTGCAGCGGGGTCGCCGCGGCCAGCGGATCGCCAGAGATAAGCCCCCCTGCCTCTTTGGAACCTACCGATGGCTCGCCCACTCGCCGGACTTATGCTTTTCACCATGTGCGTGGCGCTGCTTTCAGGCCTGCCGCAGGCCCGCGGCGAGGCGGCCCGTCACGGCACGCTGGGCAACTGGGGCAGCGGCAACTGGGGGGGCAGCAGCTTCACGGTGGGCCGCAGCACGATGTACGCCAACGGCCTCGTGTCGAATCGCATCGGCAGCATGACCTACTTCAACAATGGCCTCGTGGGCCGACAGATGGGCCAGGTGACGGTCTACAACAACGGCCTGGTCGCAGTGGAGGGCCGCCGCGCGACCTACTTCAGCAACAATGCCGTCGGCGTGCCGATCCGCGGAATGTCGGGCGGAATGGTCTACGGCGGCGGCCAGCCCTATCCCTACGGACCCACGCCGTTTGGCGCGGCCGCATCGCCGGCTCACGGCGGCGGGCGCGGCCGCTGATGCTTCGCCGGGTCAGCAACACCCCGTCTCGCCGACCTTGCACTTCTCCGGCGCAAGGCAGGCGGTGTGCTTCGTGCCGAGGGAGAAGAGCAGCCCCGCTGGCGTGACCTCCATGCCGCCAATCGGATACTGCGAGATCACCTCCTGCTCGTACTCGACCTCGACGGGCATGTCGTCCGTCAACAAAAGCGGCCTGGCGATATCGATGATCTTCGCCAGCTTGCCGGATTCGAGCCGGTGGTCCACGTCGGTGGCGACCCAGATCTGGAGCAGGCACGAGGTGGCCGACCGAACGGTACCACCGCAGTCGACGAAGTCTTTCTGAGCGCGGCCCACCTCGGTGATGTGGTAGTGGGCCGGCACGAACGACTTGTCGGGCAGCATGAAGTGCATGGCCTGCCCGGGGTGCCGTTCCAGGGCGTTTCGGAAATCGGAGAGCGTCATCGTGTGGGCGTCCTCGTGGTGGGCATCATCCGAATGCGGGCGACCCGCATCCGCCTCGAGTGATCCTTCGGCCGGAGTGCAGTCTACCGCGAATCTGTCACTGGTTTGCCACGGCCGCTCTGCGTAGGCTAAGCCTGGGCCGTGAAAGCCGGAGTGTTCGCCCCCGAACACTTGGCCGGACTCGCTGCTCACCCCGACCCCTTTCGCCCCGCGAGCCTCCACATGGAAATCGTCTGGTTCATCCTGATCGGCCTGGTAGCGGGCTGGCTCGCCGGCTTGATCATGAAGGGAGGCGGCTACGGCCCGATCGGCGACATCATCGTCGGCGTCTTGGGGTCGCTGCTCGGCGGCTGGCTCTTCGGCCAGTTCGGCGTTTCTCTCGGTGGCGGGCTCGGGGCGAATCTGGTGGTGGCGACCGTCGGCGCCCTCGTGCTCATCCTCACGCTGCGGGTTGTCAAGCGGTTGTAGGCCTGAAAAAAGGTGTCAGCCACCAAAAATGGGCAACCTGGAACCTGGAATCTTCTCCAGATTTGGTGGCTGACACCTTTTCCTCCCGAGGGGAGCAGGCCCGCTATGGCGACCCTGCTTACCTCGTGTTGGAATCACGTTGGCTGATGAGGTGTCAGGCCCGCTTGCGACCGCGCCTCACGAGATAGCCGCCGCAGGCTAGCCCAGCAACGGCCATGGCGTAGGTGGAGGGCTCGGGGACGG
>CAJBSQ010000481.1 GCA_903958265.1 uncultured Planctomycetaceae bacterium | reverse complement strand
CGCTGGCGGCAGCCTCGCAGGCCTGACGATCGCCGAGGCGATCGCCCAGGCCGCCGCCCGGGCCGGGGCGATCCGGAAGCGGATCACCGCCGGCGACCAGCTCGCCGAGCTCGACCGGGCGATCGCCCGGATCGACCGCGAGGTGACCGAAAGCGTGGGCAGCCAACTGGTGCCGGCGCCATGGCTGCTGGGCCTGGGTGGCCTGTTCACCATCGGCACCGGGATGCTGCTTTCGGGCCTGCTCTTGCCCCGCGAGGTGACCGGATCGATGGCCTACGCGATGGCCGCCCTCGGCCTGGCGGGTGCGAGCGTGGCCTCCGTGACGACCTGGTCGCTCGACAAAAACTCGACCGTCCGGCTCGAGGCTCTCCGCCATCAGCTCGAGGTCGCGAAGGAACAGCGGGAGGAACTGCTGACGCAGTGCGGTACCCTCGACGGGACGATTCCGGCCGACGCCACGCTCTCACTCGATCGCCGGCTCGCCCAGGCCCAGGCGGAGGTCGAACGGCTCGAGGAACTCCTCGCCCGCGAGGGCTCGATGCACGTGCTTGCCGACCGCGTCACGCTCGCCGAGCAGGCGGTTGCACGGGCCCTCGAGGCCCGCACGGCCGCCCGCGGCCGGTGGCGAAAGGCCCTCGCCCACCGCGGTCTGCCGACCACGCTCTCGCCGCGGGAGGTGCGGCAGGTCGCCGCCCACCGTCACACGCTGCTCACGCTGGATGACGACCGGCGGCGGCTCTCGGAGGAATCTCGTCACAAGCGGGAGGAACTCGCGGCCTTCTCCCGCCGGATCGACGAGGTGCTCGTGGAATGCGAACTCGTGCCGGAGACCACGGCCGTCGACCACCTCAAGCTGCTCGAGGAGCGGCTCGATGCCGAACGGATCACGATCCGGCGACGCAGCCAGCTCACGCGGCGGCTGGAGTCGGCGCGGCGTCGGCATCGCAGCATGGTGAGGCAGGTCCGCGTCGCTGAGCGGGCAGTGAGAGAGTTCTTCGTCCGCTGGGGTGTGACCACAGAGCCGGAGTTTCTGGCGAAGGTCGACCGCCGTCCCGAATACGAGGAAGCCCGCGCGGCCGCCGCGATCGCCGAGCAGGCCTGGGCCGACGCCCGCCGAAAGACCACCGAGCCCCCGGAGGTCGATCGCTGGCTGACCGAGGCCCAGGTCGTGCCCCTGGCGCGGCGACTCGCCGAGGCCCGCGATGTGACGCACCGGCACCGTGCCGCCCTCGCTGCGGCCTCGGAGCGGCGGCAGGCCGTCGCCGCCCGCGTCGAGACCGCAGCCAACGACCATACCCTGGAAAGCCTGCAAGTGGACCTGGCCGGTATCGAGGAGCGACTCGCCGAGCAGCAGCAGCGGCGGAACCTGCTGCACCGGGCGCACGTGCTCCTCGAGCAGACCCGCGCCGCCGTGGCCCGCGACCACCAGCCGCCGGTGCTGCGGGAGGCCTCCCGCTGGCTCTCGCGGCTCACCGAGGGGCGGTATCCCTCGATCACCACCGCCATCGACGAGGCCCGGCTCGAGGTTCACGACGTCGATGGGGAGATCTGGAATCCGGAGCGGCTCAGCCGCGGCACGCGAGAGCAGGTTTTCCTGGCGCTGCGGCTGGCGCTGATCCGCGACCTGGGCCGCCACGATGTCAGCCTGCCGGTGGTGATGGACGACGCCCTGGTCAACTTCGACGACGCCCGGGCGCGTTCGGCGGCCCGCGTCCTGGTCGAGTTCACCGCGGAGCAGGCGGCCGACCGGCAGATGCTCGTGCTCACCTGCCACGAGCACGTCGCCCGCACCTTCGCCGCAGCCGGGGCGCACGTCCGCTCGTTCAGCGATCCGGCCCCACTCTGGGGCCAGGTCGCGTCGCCGGCACCAGCAACTGCGGTTGTGGTTGCGCCGGGAGTTGCCTCTGGGCCACGGGCCCTGCCACCGCAGCCTGCCGCACGACCGGCACGGGAGCCCGCGCGAGTCGTCGAGCCGGTCGTGGTGGCCGCGCCGGAACCGGCGGCCGACGACGGCACCGCCTGGCCCGCCGAAGCCTTCTTCTTCGGCAGTGCTCGAGCTGCAGAACCAGCAGGCGAACGGCCGCGTCAAGCTCCACCGCGGCGGCGGCCGCGGACGCCGTAACAAGCCCCTGGGTGGCGAGCGGTCCCGGCGTCTGACCGCGGCCCAAAGTGCAGGTAGGAAAACCTGCACCTACGACGGGAGCACCGCGCTGGATAGTGCAGGTAGGAAAACCTGCACCGACGGTGGAGGCCCATGGCGCAAAGTGCAGGTAGGAAAACCTGCACCTACGATAGCGCATAGTGCAGGTAGGAAAACCTGCACCTACGGTGGGAGCCCGATCGCTGGGTCTGACCGATCGTGGATCAGACCCTGACGACGCCCTGCTGGATGTCGCGGAGGTACCGCTGCCGCATCTGCGCCAGCAGCATGCTCAGGTAGCCGTTGGCACCCAGCGACATGAACAGCGCGATCAGGCTGCCGATCAGCCAGCCCCACGGCCGCTCCGCGGCAATGCCCGCCGGCGCCGTGGCGTCGGGTAGCCGTGCCGATGTGACGGCCACAGGTGCCGCGCGTCGCGGCTTCCGCGACGCCTCGAGCACCGCCCGCTCCACCGCCGGCGGCCAGGCGTCACCGACGAAAATGCGGACACGGCGGACGTCGCGGGCGTCGGCCGGCACGTCGCTGGTGAACTGGTAGGTACTCGCACTCTTGACGAGATCTGGCTCGACACGGACGAGATAATCGCCGCCCCCCTCGTCGGCAGGCACGTACGCCGCCTCGATACCCGTAGCCAGGAGAGTTGCCAACGCCAGCACGAATTCCACCATCGTCGATCCTTTCTGTGACGCCTCGGCACGATGGCCGAAGATCCCACGATTCCACCCTCCCGACACCCCCCTACGCAAGACCGGCCGGCGGACCATTTCGGCGGGAGGCCACCGCACGGCTGTTTTCCCCGGCCCCATCGCCGGAAAGGCTGCCAATCTCGACCCGGAGCATGGTCAGGGCGGCCTGCAGAAAGGCGACGGCGATCGGGCCCACGAAGATGCCGATCGGGCCCAGCGCCCCCACCCCCCCGAGCACGCTGAGCAGCGCCAGGAGCGGATGGAGCTTCGACTGCCCGTGGAGCACGATCGGTTTGATGATGTTGTCGACCGTCGACACCACCCCCATGCCCCAGAGGGCGAGCCCGGCTGCGGCCCACGTATTTTTCTCGAAGAACAGCAGGTAGAGGCTCGCTGCCCCCCAGACGATCGCCGCCCCCGCGATCGGCACGAGTGCGCCGAAGAAGGTCAGCAGCGTGAGGAGAAAGACCTTGCCAAGCCCGGCCACGTAGAAACCCATCCCGGCAAGCACGGCCTGCACAAGCGCTGCCAGCAGGATCGAGCTCACCACCGCCCGACTGACCTCCTCGAACTCCTGCAGCAGCTGCCACTGGTAGCGGCGATCCAGGGGAATCAGCCGCGTGACGCCCTCGATCATCCGGCCGCCGTCGGCAAGGAAGTAGAACAGGCTGACAACCGTGACGATCGCCCCGATCAGGATCTTGGCGATCACCGCGGGGGCACGGGCGGCGATCGGGCCGATCCAGTCCTCGATCAGCCGCTTGAGCTCGCCGTTGACGCTCTCGGCGGTGATCTGCAGACCGGTCAGCTCGTTGAACCGGGCCACGAGCCCATCGAGCACGTGCGGATCGAGCCTGATGCCCTCGGGCCGCCGCAGGATCGCCACGGCGTCTCCACCGGCGCGAAACAACACCAGCGCGATCGGTGTCAGCACGATCAGCACCACCGCGACGGTGGTGACCGCCGCCGCGGCCCAGTCGGGCCAGCGGGTCCGCTCGCGCACCCAGCGATGGAGCGGACTGAAAATCACCACGAGCATCGCGGCGAGCAGCATCGGGAGCAGGAAGCTCGCCATCACCCGAAAGGAGAGCAGCCCAAACAGCGCCACCAAGCCCATGAGCACGGCAAGCGAGACGAGGCGGGTCATGGGGGTCCTGCACGCGAGGTTGAACCGGCGATGCCGCGGCGGCACTCCACCGTGGCCCGCCGAGTCTAATCGGGATCCTCGCGGGTCGGCACCAAGAACCCACGCGAAACGCGGGATGGTCGCTTCGCCCCACATCGGGGTATCCTTGCGGCTTCTCTCCCACCGCCCGCGACATCGAGCCTCCCATGCGACCGCCCGACGTGTCCCTCGTCGTTCCGGTCCGCGACGAGGCGGGGAACATCGCCCCGCTGATGGCGGAGATCCGCGACGCGCTCGACGGTGCGGGGCTTTCCTGGGAGGCCTTCGTGGTCGATGACGGGTCGACCGACGGCTCGTGGCCCGAGATCGTCGCGTCGGCCGCGGCTGACGATCGCGTGCAGGGGATTCAGCACGCTGGCCGGCTCGGCAAGTCGGCGGCGTTGATGACCGGGTTTCAAAGATGCCGCGGTCGCCACGTGGCCATGCTCGACGGCGACGGCCAGGATGATCCCGCCGAAATCCCGCGGATGCTCCACCTGCTCGACGAGGGGAAGGGCGCGGGGCTCGTCAACGGCTGGAAGACGCCGCGGCTCGATCCCTGGCACAAGACACTCCCCTCGCGGATCTTCAACCTGCTCGTCGGCTGGGTCACCGGGCTGCGGCTGCATGACCACAACTGTGGGCTGAAGGCCTTCCGCGGCGAGGTGGCCCGCGACCTGCAACTCACCACCGACATGCACCGCTTCATCCCCACGCTGGTATCGCTCGCGGGGCACCGGGTGCTGGAAGTGCCGGTGCGGCACCGCCCGCGTGTTCGCGGCGCGTCGAAGTATGGGGTCTCCCGATTTTTCCGCGGGCTCGCCGACCTCGGCCGCGTGGCCGCGATGCTCACCAGCGTGCCGGGCGGAGCCGAGGCGACGGCGCGGCGGAGCCTGTACGCGCTCCTCGCAGCCGTGGCGATCGGCGGAATCATCGGCCGGATCGGCGCGGTGGCGAGCGTCGATCGCATTGCCCTGGAGAACCGGCTCGTCGACGACGCTGTGAAGCGCGAGGCCGCGGCGGGTGGCATCGCCGATCGGAAGGCGATCCGCGAACGGCTCGAGCGGGAGAAGCGGCTGGTCCGTCCGTTTCTTTCGGGCAACGATCGCAGCCGCTGGCTCACGGTCCGCAGCCTCGTCGAGAAGGGCACGTTTGCGATCGAGGAGCTCGTGGTCGAACCGGGCTGGGATACGATCGACGCGGTCGTCCATCCCGACACCGCGGGCCGTCTCCACCTCTATTCGAGCAAGCCGCCGCTGCTCGCCGTGATCGCCGCCGGGCCCTACTGGCTGCTCCACCGGCTCACCGGCTGGACGCTCGGCGACCATCCCTTCGAGATCGGGCGGCTGCTGATGGTGGTCTACGGTGGCCTGCCGTTTGCGCTGGCGATCGCCTTCGCCTTCCGGGGTATCGACGCCGTGGGCTCATCAGATTGGGGACGATTCTGGACGGCCGCTCTCGTGGCCTTCGGCACCTTCCTCTCCACGTTCGCCGTCGTGTTCACCAACCATCTTCCGGCGGCGGCGGCCGCGGCGGCGAGCTTCTGGTTTGCGCACCGGATCCGCTGCGGTGGCGAGCGATCGCGATGGTGCTTCGCCGCAGTGGGCCTCACGGCGGCGTTGGCCGCGGCCTTCGAGCTGCCGGCGTTGGCCTGGCTCGCCGCCCTGCTGGTGATCCTCCTGCGGTGCGACGCGGGGCGGACGCTCGCCGCGGCGGTGCCCGCGGCGGCCATCGTGGCGGTCGCAGCGCTCGCCGCCAACCAGCTGGCCCACGGCACGGTGGTGCCCCCCTACGCCCACCGCGCCGATGGAGTCCGTGCCGCCGTCGTCGCTGCCACCGAGGAATCGTGGAACCCCAACAACTGGTACGACTACGCGATCCGGCTGCCCGACGGTCGGCTGCTCGAGAGCTACTGGCGGTCTCCCAAGGGCGTCGACCGCGGCGAGCCATCGCGGGCCGCCTACGCCTGGCATGCCCTCGTCGGTCCTCACGGAATCCTCTCGCTCACTCCGGCATGGCTGCTCGTCGTGCCGGGGCTCGCGCTTCTGGCGGCGCGGCGACGGCAGGACGCGGCAGGGGAAGGCGACCTCGCCCGCGCGATCGCGATCGTCTCGGCGGTGGTGATCGTGTTCTACCTGCTGCGGCCGCAGCCCGACCGCAACTACGGGGGAATGACGAGCGGGTTTCGCTGGGTGTTTTGGCTGGCGCCGCTCTGGGCTGTCGCTGCGGTGCCGGCTGCCGACGTCCTCGGT
This sequence comes from uncultured Planctomycetaceae bacterium, assembly GCA_903958265.1. Lineage (GTDB taxonomy): Bacteria > Planctomycetota > Planctomycetia > Pirellulales > UBA1268 > QWPN01. The sequence continues at coordinate 3,126 of CAJBSQ010000481.1, read as the reverse complement.
CGTAGCCGCGTCGGCCGCACCATCGCCGGCCTGCTGCTCGCGGTGTCGGTGGCGTCGGTCGCCTATCCCACCTGGAACCCGTGGACATCTCCCTGGCTCGAACACGCCCTGCGGCAGGCCGGCTGGATCACCGCGCCGTAGAGGGCGTCAGGCCGGCCGGGCCCAGAGCGGCCAATGGCTCGGCAGCGGCGCCACCACCTCGATCCGCTCGGCGGTGTCGGGATCGGCATACGCGATCCGCCAGGCATGCAGGAGGATCGGCCGTTCCCGCACGTCGCCGGCGGCGAGCGGCAGACCTCCGTAGAGATCGTCACCCACGATTGGCAGGCCGCGGCTGGCCGACTGAAGCCGCAGCTGGTGCATGCGTCCGGTCAGCGGCTGAAACTCAAGCACAAGCCAGCCGGCAGGCGGATCTCCGGCGGAGGTCAGTCGCCTTGCCAGCGTGACGGCTTCGCGGGCGGACGGCGTCGCTGCATCCGCCACGCGACTGCGGGCTTCGTCGGGGAGCTTTTCAAGGAAGTCTCTCCATTCCCTGGCCTCGAGGCCAATCCCGTCGGTGCCGCCACTCTCTGCCTGGTGGTCGACTGGCCGCGAGACCACCGCCAGATAGGTCTTGGTCACCTGCCGGCGCTCGAACTGCCGCGAGAGTTTCCGCGCGGCCCGCGGCGTGGTCGCCATCAGCACCACGCCCGACACGGCCCGGTCGAGCCGGTGGGGAATGCCCACGTAGGCCGATGCGTCGCCCCCATGCAGGCGGTCCCGCAACCACGACTCGACCGACGGGATACCCGGCGGAGCCTGCGTGGCGAGCCCCGCAGGCTTGTGGATCGCGATCACACCGCTTTCGTGACGGACAATCTCAGGCGGAAGCATGCGGTGATCGCAGGAGGCGGGGGAAAACTCCCACCCTACCGCACGCCCCGGCTGAATGCATAAAACTTGACAGGGGCCCCCGTCCGAGGTGACCATGCCCCCGTGGCAACTCAAGTGCTGGTCGTCGACGACCATGAAATCATTCGGCAGGGGCTTCTAAGCCTCTTCAAAGACTCTGGGGTCAGAGTCTGCGGAGAGGCCGCGTCGGCTGAGGAAGCCCTCCGGCAGGTCCGCAAACTGAAGCCCGACGTCGTTGTGCTCGACGTGCTTCTCAAAGATGGCGATTCGTTCGACGTCATCAAGCGGGTGCGGGCCACCTCTCCGGCCACTCGGGTGGTGATGCTCTCGGCGTTCGACAACCCGACCTACGTGGCCCGCGCCGTCTCCGGCGGCGCCCACGACTACCTGCTCAAGACCTCGTCCCGTGCCGAAGTCATCGCGGCGATCACCGGCGCCGCGGCGGGGTCGCCGCCGTCGCGGTCCGGCGAACTCCGGCGTGTCGCCAGTTCCATCTCGAAGCGTGAGTCGCTGGTCGGCGGCGGCGTGCGGCTCACGCCCCGCGAGACGCAGGTGCTGCGGGTCGTGGCGATGGGGCTTTCCAATCAGGAGATCGGCGACTCACTCGAGATCTCGGTCGAGACGGTCAAGGAGCATGTGCAGAACCTGCTCCGCAAGACGGGGCTCAACGACCGCACGCAGGCGGCGGTCTGGGCGCTGCGAAACGGCCTCGCCTGATCAGCCACGGCGTGCCACCGCCCTGCGATCCAGGCCGTGCGATTCAGGCCCCTCGCCGCCCCTGCTCACCCTTGCACGTGAGCCCCGGCGGCAGGCCGTGTCAGAAACATTCCGGCCGAGTGGACCCCGGCCGCAGACATCCGCTCCTTCAGCCGATCGACGACCGCGTCGGCCGACGACGCCTCGACCAGCGCGATCGCGCAGCCGCCGAAGCCACCGCCTGTCATCCGGCAGCCGAAGACGCCATCCGCCTCCGCGGCGATGGCGCAGATCGCGTCGAGTTCGCGGCACGAGACCTCGTAGTCGTCGCGAAGCGAGGCGTGGCTCTCGCCCATCAGCCGGCCAGCCTCAGGCCACTCGCCCCGCTCCACCGCGGCCGCGAACGCCAGCACGCGGGCATTCTCGGCGATCACGTGCCCGGCACGCCGCCGCTCGAGGGCCGGGAGGCGGTCCCGATCCCGCAGCCAGTCCTCTTCAGTGACGTCTCGGAGCGTCGGCCGGCCGAGCAGGGCTGCCGCCGACTCGCACTGCCGACGCCGCGCGGCATATTCACCGTCGACGAGGGCATGCTTCACCCCGCTGTCGATCACCAGCAACCGCACCGTATCGGCGGCGAGCGGCACGTGGCGGAGCCTGCGAGTCCGACAATCGAGGAGCATGGCATGCCCCGCACGACCGAGCGCGACGGCACACTGGTCCATGATGCCGCAGGGCACACCGGCGAACTCGTGCTCGGCCCGCTGGCAGAGGAGCGGTTTGTCGCCGTCAGGCAGGCTCCGTCCTGCCAGCGCCTCGACCGCCGTGGCGATCCCCACTTCGAGCGCGGCGCTGCTGCTCAGCCCGCCCCCGGCGGGCAGGTCGGCGGTGATCGCGGCCTCGAAGCCCGGGATCTGCCAGCCGAGCCGCTGGAAGCCGGCGAGCACCCCTTCGGCATAGCGGCCCCAATCGCCGCGCCCTGGCGCGAGTGTGATGTCGAGGTCGATCGCCACCGGCGACCCGCCGCGGTCGCTCGTCAGAATCACCCGCCGGTCGAGCCGCGACCGCACCGCGATCCGGAGACCCCTGTCGATCGCGATCGGGAGCACGAAGCCGTCGTTGTAGTCGGTGTGCTCGCCGATCAGGTTCACCCGTCCGGGCGACCAGACCGCAAACTCGGTGCGGCCAAGCGAGGTCATAGCAGGGCGCTGGCAAGGTCGGCGAGTTCCGACCGCTCCCCCTTCTCGAGCGTCACGTGGGCGTAGAGCGGTTGGCCGGTCATCCGGTGGATCAGGGTGCTGAGCCCGTTGGAGAGCGCATCGAGGTAGGGCTGGTCGATCTGGGCCACGTCGCCGGTAAACACGATCTTGGTGCCCTCGCCGGCCCGCGTGATGATCGTCTTCACCTCGTGGGGGGTGAGATTCTGTGCCTCATCCACGATGAAAAACATCCGCTGCAGGCTCCGGCCGCGGATGTAGGCCAGCGGCGTGATCACGAGCTTCTCCGACTCCCGCATGTCGTTGATCCGCTGGGCGGCCTGCG
>CAJBSQ010000480.1 GCA_903958265.1 uncultured Planctomycetaceae bacterium | reverse complement strand
CGGTCGCCACGAGATCGCCGACTACGCCGCAAACTGGGCGGCGGTGACCTTGTTCGCCCGACATCCAGCCTATGCGGCCGCCTTCGGCGAACTCGAACGCGGCCCGCTCGCTCCCGACTTCAACGACCGGCTGGCCCGGATGCCCGGCTACACCGCCGACCGCGCCAGCCGTGACTTCGACGCCTTCACCGACGACATCGACTATGGCTACGACTTCGCGCGGTCGGCGATCGATTGGTCGGCGGGGCGGTCGATCCGGGGCGGCGAGCGGTTCGAGGTGGCCGCAGCGCGGGGCTGGCAGAACAGCGGCGTCTCGATCGGCGAGGGGCAGTCGGTCGGCATCGAGGCCACCGGCCGCTGTACGCTCGGCGCCGTTGGCGAGATGGTGATCGAGAGCGAACCCGACGGCATCTCACTCGATTGGTACCGTGGCCGGCCCCTCGGGCAACTGCTCGTGGCCCTGTGGGTCGACGCCCCCGCCGACGGTGGCCGGCCACGATTCATGGTCGTCGGCGAGGGTCGGCGATCGCGGATCGGGGCCGCCGGCGCCGGGCCCGTGTATTTCAAGATCAACGAGCCGCCGGGCGACCTTGGCGACAACCGCGGCGGGTATGCGGTGGAGTTTGGCCCGTAGGGAGGCAGCGCCACCGACCGCGGCCGGTCAGAATGCCATCATGAACTGCGTCTGGATCGCCGTTCCCGAGTAGCCCGCGCGGTAGGGGTAGAGAATGTTCTGGGCGGGGTTGCGGTTCATGGTCAGGGCCTCGATCGTGAACCGGCCTTGCCGCGACTCGTTGACATACCAGTTGAAGCCGCCGCCATACTCCTGGCCGGTGCCGTAGGGACCGGTCAGGGCGCTCGACCGGGCGTAGACCTCGTAGGTGCGCGGCACGAAGCACCACGACACGTAGCCCAGGCCGCCGTGGTCGTAGACACTCGAGCGTTCGAACGTGCCCGTGCCGACGAAGCCGTTCAGGAGCCGGAAGTAGTATTCGAAGTTCACCGCAAAGCCCCGGTACTTCCAGCCGGCGTCGACCGTCGCGAGATGAAACCGATACTGGTCGAGTTTGCTGCCTTGCCCGAGCGCATCACTCAGCGCCAGCGGTGTGCCGTCGGAGAGCCGCACGATCGTGTCTTCCGGATTGAGCCCGGGGAAGATGATCGCCTGCGTGCGGGCGTAGGTGCCGCTGATTCCGTAGCGAACGACCGCGTCGTCTCGGTTCTCCATGTCGGAATAGCCGAGGCCGAACGGGCCGAGCGGCTCCCACCACGTGTTGCCGGCCCAGGCCATCGAGGTCCCCTTGCGAAGCACGCCGGCCTGGCCGCCGTCGATCGCGTTCCAGACGCCGGCCTGGTAGTTCACCGTCTTGTCGGCCAGCGAGCCGACGAAGAATGTGCCGGGACTGTAGCCAGGGCGGAAGAAGGTGTTGGCCATGCTGCGATCGACGCCTACCGTCCATGGCTGGCCATCGACCCACTCCCGCGAGCTCGGCACGATCGTCACGCCGCCGACCAACGTGGCCGCCTCGCTGAACTGCCAGCCCACGGTGCCCAGCGGCACGAACGCCGACCGCACGCCCATGTCAGACGTGCCGAACAGCGACGCTCGGTAGACGAGCCGCTCGTCGACCACGTGCCCCGAAAACGACAGCAGCACGCGATTGAGGTTGAACGTGTTGATGTTGTTGATCGGGAGCACCTCGCCCGCCGAGTTGGTCCACGACTTCGCGGACCGGGCGAACTCGAGCCACCGCAGCTGCATGAATCCGTTCATGGCCACCGAGAACGGAAAGCCTTGGGTGGAGTGGTTGAGGATCAGCCCCGCGGGGGGCGCGATGTCTGTGGCGGGGATGTATCTCGGCCGGGGAATGCCGGCGAGCCGGGCCGCCACGGCCTGGTCGACGAGATCCTGGATCATCGCCTCCTGCTCGGGGTCTCGATGCGTGAGGGATTCCTCGAGGTACTGGGCCTCTTCGACCGCCCCGTCTGTCTCGGCGGAGACCTCATCGGCGTGCAGCGATGCACCGCCCCAGGCTCCCAGGGCGGCTAGCAGTACGAGCCCGGCGGAAAAAAAGGAAACGCGCATACTCACCCACCATGTCCATCGGGTCTGGATGTGCCGGTCATGCAGGGAATCCGGCCTGGGAAAGCTGGGTAAGGCTGGGAGGGGCTGGGGAAGGTTTGGAATCCACCAGGTGTCTCTCCCGAAAGGGGCCGGAAAACCGCTTTTTTCCTTGCCACGGCATGTCATCCGTACGGTTGCTGATAGGGGCAGGAGAAGAAGCCGGCCGCGGCAACGCCGTCGCGGCTGGAGGAGACTTTCCATGCGTGCCCGATCTCACTGTCGGCCTCGACTCGCCTGTGAGCAGCTTGAGAGCCGCTCGTTGATGGCGGCAGACGTGTCGCTGCCGATGCTCGACATCGGGAGTT
>CAJBSQ010000479.1 GCA_903958265.1 uncultured Planctomycetaceae bacterium | reverse complement strand
CCTTGAATCGGGTGGTAGCCGGGCATGACGCACTGGTCAATCTGGTCGCCATTTTGCATGGCACGCAAGCCGCGTTTGAGCGGGTGCACGTAGCGCTGCCGCGCAAAATCGCCCATGCCGCTGCGCTGGCAGGCGTCAAGCAGGTGGTGCATGTCAGCGCGCTCGGGGCCGATGCCCTGCAGCCTGGCGATTTCGCGGCGGACGACATCCACCTCCGCCGTCGAACGCAGGAGGTCGGCCTGGGCCTGCACGAGCTCCTCGTGCGTGAGCCGGATCTCGAAGAGCGGCTGGTCGGCCGCGATGCTTTCACCCTCGGTCACGAGAATCCGCGTGAGGATGCCCGTCATGGGGGCGACGATGGCAAACCTCGATCGCCCGCGGCGCTCGACCACCATGCCAGGCACGGTGATCGTGCGGCGAAATGTGGAGAGCGCGACATCGCCCTCCGTGATCCCGATGCTGCGGCGGGCCTGCTCGCTCAAGGCCAGGGAGTTGGCGTCGGCGTGGTGGTCGTGGGCATGGCCGTGGTCGGCCGCGGCGTCGTCCGCGGAGACAGTCGCGCCGAGGGGGGCGCCGCCCAGCGAGCGAACAGCCCAGTCGCGGACCGGCTGAGGCCAGTGCGCATGCAGGGCGATCGCTGCGATGAGGCCGACCGCACACGCGGCTACGACTGAGGCTGCGATTCCAGACGTGGTTCTTGCAGGGATGGCGGAGGACATGGTCGATGCTCGAAAGGCGAATGGGCGAAGACTGGGCGCCGCGGTGCAGGCCCGATGCGGGCGTGCACGGGTCTGTGGGTGGCAACACGCTCAGACGCGTGGGGTGATCACGACGCGTCGGCAGCGGCCGCGCGGAGCGTCAGACGAGAAGACGCTCGTAGAGAGGATGCCTCTGCGGCATCGGCGGCGGCTCGCCATCACCGGTCGGCCAGCGGGCCGCACACGCCGCCGCGAGGTCGCGGGCATCAAGGGCGGCATCGAGACTGGAGTCGAGGGGCCGCAAATCGGTGCTCTGGTCGGCCGCCGTGGTGTCGGCAACGCAATGGCAGCCACCGCAGTCGTGCCCGTCGCACTCAGAACCTGAGGCGATGCCAGTGCCTTCATCAGCCTTCATCCGGTGGCCGTGGCGGTGCTCGCCCTCGTCGTCGCCGTCGTGGCCGTGACAGTCGCAGTCTTCCTGGGCCTCGGCGGCGTGCTGGACCTCGGCGGCGTGCGATGAGCCGAGGCCGCAGGTATGCCCAGCCCCGGCATGGGAGATGTGGAGGCAGCAGCCAAAGGTGAAATGAATCACCGTGGCGAAGGCCACGAGCAGGTTGACGACGATACGTATCTTGGAGTGCATCACTCCCCTATGGTATCGGTTCGTCGGAACGGGCGCTCCAGAATCTTGGTGGTGTCGCCCGCTGCAGCATCGATGGCGGCTATGGCCATCATGGCAAAGGCCATTTCGGTTGCCGAGAAAGATTGGGCGATTGTGGCTGGCGGGGAGAGATAGCCCGGCCAATGGCACTTCCGCAACGGTCTTCCGGCTGACGGACTGCCCTTGAGCTGCGCGATCGGTCGTTTCGGCCGTCCGGAT
>CAJBSQ010000478.1 GCA_903958265.1 uncultured Planctomycetaceae bacterium | reverse complement strand
TTGCCGATCACACACACGCCCACCCGCGACTCCACCACCGGCTCTTCGTCCGGGAGCGCCCGTCGCCAGAGCTTCTCACCGGCGGCGAACCGCACCCGTGCCAGGTCGGTGTCAGAGAGTTTTCTGGCCTGTCCCTCCGCCACGAGCGTCTCGAGCGGTGTCACGGCGGTGAGCATGTCGAGCGAGGCGCCCTCCGTGATCCACTTCTCGATCAGGGCCACGTCGGCGTCGGAAAGGGGAGGCCGGCCGAGCGGCATGCGTTGCCCTTCGATGTCCGCGCCGCGGAGTTTCTTCACCAGCAGGCTGTCGGCTCCCTTGCCCGGCACGATGGCCGCGCCGGTGCGGCCACCGCGGAGCAGCCGGTCCAGGGAGGCCATGCTCAGGTTCGCCTCGATCTCGTCGCCACCGTGGCACTTCAGGCAGTGTGTCTGCAGGAGCGGCGCCACGTCGCTGGCGAACGACACCTCCCCGGGCTTGAGTGGCACCGCCTTGACCGCCGTCGGCGGGGCCGGCGCCGGTGGGAGGCCGCCGCCGCGGGCCAGCACGTCGATACCGACCGACGGATCGGCTGCGTCGCAGGCGGCGCCGGAATCGATCCATCTGATCAGCGTGGCCACATTCTCCGCCGAGACTTTCCCCCCGCCACGCGGCATGTCACCGGTCAGGATCACTTCCACCAACCGGCTCGCCTGGCCGGCGCCGCGCTGCACCATGCCCGTCTTCATCAGGCCCTCATACGACATCATCTGAAAGCCCCCCTTGCGGCCGGCGATGTGGCAGCCGCCGCATGACGAGGCGAGGATCGGCGCGACCTGTCGGGAGAACGACACGCCGGTGGCCTTGCCCACGACGGGCTTCGCCGCGGCCGGCACCGGCGCCGCTGAGGCGGGCACCGGAATCATCAGCCTCGAGACATCGGCGCCGGCCTGATCCAGCCTGCGGCGGACGCCGGCAGCACGGTCGGCGAGCATCTTGAAGCCGACTGGTAGCCGGGCCGCTGTCGCCATGACCTCGAGCCCGGTGATCGCCTCGGCGAGCAACTCGACTGCCTCGTCTCGCTGTCCGCCGTCGAGTCGTTTGGCAGCGGCGTCGATCCGCTCGCGGATCTCCTTCGGCGAGGCCACGGCCAGCTCCGCGCCGTGGACCGTGCCGAACAGCCCGAGAGCCACGGCCAGCGGCACAAGCAGCCTCCCGACGAATCGCCGGCCGTGCGACAACCCTGAGTGGCGTGGTGTCGAAAGGATCATCCGTCGAGCATACGCCGCGGCGAGCGGAAATGTCACGGCGTCGGGGGAAGGCTTCAGGCGGGCCTGTCGACCGGCCGTTCCGGGAGCCCGGGCAGTGATCTTTCGTCACGACGGCGCCGCCCTCGCCGGCGGGGTGTGCGGCCATGTCGCGGCCGACGCGGCGGGCGTCGTTCGAGGACGGCGATCGCATTGATGGCCGTGGTGGCAACGATGGCGGTGATCCAGACCGCACCGATCGCGAGGCCGATCCAGGCACAGACCCTCGCCCCAGGCGTGTCACCGAGTCCGCCGAGGAGTCCGCCGAGGCCGAGCACGACCGCAATCACGATCGGCAGGAGCAGCGTGGCGGCTGCGCCCCAGGTCAGTGCTCGGCGGACGGGATCGCGGTGCATGAAATCTCAGTGTCTGGAATCCGGGGCGACGTCCCGGCAACGACCGCGGCCCCGAAAGAGCACCGGGACTCTCAGAGATTGTCGGCAGGCATGACGAGGCGAGTCAAGGATGTGCGAGAAG
>CAJBSQ010000477.1 GCA_903958265.1 uncultured Planctomycetaceae bacterium | reverse complement strand
GGCGTGAGGCTGGCGAGCGTGGGGCTGCCGCAGCCCCAGCGAGACATCTCATGCCGTCCCGCCGCCGGAGTTGGGCCCGCCTGCCTGCCCTTCGGCGTGAGGATGGCGAGCATGGGCCCCCGCAGCCGGGGCCTCAGCTGCCAGCCCGGAGCGCGGTTTTCGCGGGGATATCTGCATGAAAACCCCCTAGCCGGCAGAGTTTCCCGCTGTCGGCTGACGTTTGCGAAAGATATGCCGGCCACCGTCCGAGCCACCGGTTTTGTCCCCGCAGGTGGTCGATCTTCGAAATGGGATGGGGGGCTTTGACGGGCATGCGGATCGGCGGATCGCGTGCCCGGCTGAGCTCATGGAACGCCAGCCCGACCGCAGTGGACGCGGTTGGGGAGTACACACCAAGGATTGGGAGTCTTTCACTATGCGATTTGTCAAGTTCAAGCTGCCCATCTGGGTGGCGGGCGGCCTGATGGCCGTCTCGACGGCGGCCGCCGCCGATCCGTCGCTGCCCTCACGCATCGATCCAAACCTCTACAACCAGTTTGCGCAGGCCGATACTCCGGCCGTCCGCGACCCGGTGATGGCCAACGTGCCGTCGGAGGACGCCTACCAGATGCGGGCGCTGCCGCCGCAGGAGGCCGCCCAGGAGGCGTCGGAGGAAGAGGGGCCGAACCGGTACCTGGAACTCGAGGCCCTCAAAAGTCGCGGGATCAACACCTACGGCTGGGTCAACGCAGGCATTGGTGCCAACAACTGGGGCAGCCCGTTCAACGGCCCGATCACGTTCAATGATCGTGCCTGGCAGGGGCAGATGAACCAGTTGTACCTCGTCAACGAGAAGCTGCTGGACACCGAAGACGGGCCCGACTGGGGCGGTCGCGTAGACCTCCTCTACGGTACCGACTACATCTACACCACGGCCCGCGGTCTCGACGGCAACCTGCTCTACCAGCCGAATCCGGCCGGTACGGGGGGGGCGCCCTCGTGGGCCTCGAGCAAGGACTACGGCCTCGCGATGCCGCAGCTCTACGGTGAACTCGGTGCCGCGGACCACGCCGTGAAGTTCGGGCACTTTTACACCATCATCGGGTACGGAGTGGTCCCGGCCATCGGCAACTTCTTCTACACGCACGCCTACACGATGCAGTACGGCGAGCCGTTTACCCACACGGGCGTCCTCGACACGTGGACTCCCAACGATCAGCTGACGGTGTACGGCGGTATCACCAACGGCTGGGATAACTTCAGCGACCCGATCAACTACTTTGGGATCAACAACCCGGGGTATCCGGGGGCGAACAGCAATGCCGCCTTCCTCGGCGGTGTGACGTTCAAGAACTCGGATGCCAGCCAGGCGTTGACCACGACCGTGTCGAGCGGCAACGAGATCGGCTCGTTTGCGACCAGCGGTCAGGGCAACATCGGGAACCGGTCGATCGTCAGCAACGTGTACGTGAACGAACTCTCCGACAAGCTCACCTACGTGTTCCAGAACGACCTGGGCTGGCAGTTCAACGCCAACCCGGCGACTCAGAACGTCGGGCAGGCGGCGGGGCTCGCCCAGTGGTATGGCATCAACCAGTACATGTTTTACAACATCAGCGATTCGCTGGTGGGTGGCATGCGGTTCGAGTGGTTTCGTGACAACAACGGCACCCGCGTGATCAACCCGATCCGGAACGCGATCTTTGGCGGACCGTACGGCAGCGGCTATGCGGGCAACTTCTGGCAGGCCACGTGGGGTCTGAACTGGAAGCCCAATAACAACTGGATCATCCGGCCCGAACTGCGATACGACTGGTATTCGCCGGACGATCCGAACGGCAACCTGCCCTTCGGCAAGATCGCGAACGGGTCGGGCGACCAGTACGGCCAGTTCTACGGGGGCTGCGACGCGATCTGGCAGTTCTAGATGGTCCGCCGGCGGCGGCATCCCTGCCCGCCGTCCGCTCCGCCTGGCCGTGCGAGCCTCTGGCTCGCGGGTCAGGAGGGTGATCGGACCGGGAGGGTGATCAGCCGGGCTGACCTCGAGTCGGCCGGTGATGAAGCAACGCGAGGCCCGCCGGCGACGGCGGGCCTCGCCCATTTCCGGCATCCGGCCGCCCCAACGCTTCCCCGAGACACGGGGGCCCGGCGAGCCTCGGCGGCCTGCCTCGCCGAAAATCTCGGCCGCTCGTTCTGGTCGACGGCCGACGTAAGTCGAGCGTTGACCTCCAGTATGGGGAAGCCTGGCAAGGTGCGTAATCTGCACAAGACTCAGGGTTTTACAGGTTTTGCCCCCACGGCTAGCCTTTTTGCCGTGTTTCAGCCCACGAACCCTCGCGGGTCGGATCATGTCCGCCCGATGAAATGGGTACGGGAAGGCAAGGAGGCAAAAGAAGATGACTCTACGCAGCGTTTGGGGAAGGTTTCAGTTGTTCGCGGCGCACCGGCGGGTCGGCCGAACGGCCGGCATCGTGGCGGTCACCGTGGCCTGGTTGGCCATGGCCGCCCTGCCCGGGGATGCCAGCGACCGCTGGATCCGCAACTACGACGAGGCGATGGCCTCGGCCGAGCAGACCGGCCGACCGGTGCTCACGATCTTCACTGGCAGCGACTGGTGCCCCCACTGCGTGACGCTCGAGAAGAAAGTCCTCGATTCCGAGCAGTTTCTGGCCTGGGCTCAGGACCGGGTGGTCCTGCTGATGATCGACCTGCCCCAGCAGGGCATTTCCCAGGATGAGCGAAACATCCGGTCGCGGGTCTGCATCAAGTACGGGGTTCGGACCTTCCCCAACACGGTCCTGATTGCTCCGGACGGAGCCAAAATCATGGCCCAGTCGGGCTACCACGGCCAGTCGCCCGAGGCCTGGCTGGCGTCCCTCGACAAGCACGTACCGGCTCCGGCCTTGGCCGAAAGGCCCTCGGGGAGCGACGAGGACGGGCAGATCCTGTCTTCGCTCGGCGAGGCCGTGGAAACGGCTCGAGACAGCCACAGGCCGATGCTGCTGCTCGTCTCCCGGCCGTCCGATTCGGCCGCGAAAACGAGGGTTGCGTCGCTCATCAAGGATCCGGAGTTCGAGGTGCTCGCCCGCGACAACTTCGTAGTGGCCCAGGTTCCGCCCCAGGACGGCGTCGAACCCTCCCCCACGGGCGTCTCGGACGACCTCCTGGGCGGGGAAAAGCTGCCCGCGGAAGCGGTCGAGGTGATCGTGACGGAGGACGGCGAAACCCCGATCCACGTCGAATCCGGTGCCCAGCCGGCCACCCGAATCGTGACTGGCCTGCGGCGGTTTCTCGCCAATCGGCAGGCCTCTCGTCAGGCCGATGCCCGGCGATAAGCCGCGGGCAAGGGCGGGGATGTTCTCCGGCCGTTCACCCGGCCGGCCGCCAATCAGGCCCCTTTGGGATCGGCATCCTGGCCAGCGGGCCGCGTCCGGAAGCGGGC
>CAJBSQ010000476.1 GCA_903958265.1 uncultured Planctomycetaceae bacterium | reverse complement strand
GGTGCGCCCGCGCGGGCGCACCGTGTTTTTGTTTACGCATCCAGGAAAATCCGCCGGAAAACCAACCCGGCGACATCGCCGCGACTGACGACTACCGCCGCCAAGCCCGGGCCATCGCTGCCAGGCCCGCTGCGGCAATCAAGGCCGCCATGCCGGGCTCGGGCACTGCCGCCACCGGGCCTGCGGTTTCAGCATGATCCGAAAGCCCGTGTGCCGACACTCCGGCCAGTGCCGACACGCCGGCACGGTAGTCGCCCTGATCAAACAGGCCCGTGCTCAGAAAGGCCGACACGTCGAGGATGTCGTACCTGCCGTCGTAGTTGAAGTCGCCCTCGTGCCAGACGGCCGCGTTTCCAGCGTTGAACCTACCGCCCGTGACCAGATAGGCCGCATCAAGAATATCGATGACGCCGTCCAGATTCGAATCACCCGGTGCGGCGTAGGCCACGAGGAGCGACCCATCGCTCTGCTCCAGCCAGCCCAGCGTGCGGGGCAGACCGACCGCAAGATCACTCGCCACGGCGGACGACGAGATCCCCGCAATGCCCGTCCACGAGCCATCGCCGCGGCCTGCGGCCATATCGGCGAGCAGATCCGCCCGCGTGATGCCGCCCGCGGCGACTCCCAACTGGCCACGACCGACGTCGATCAGGCCGCCCGCCGCCTGATCCACCACCAGCGTCGATACATCGAGCCTCACTCCGGCACCCCCGGCGAGCGACACGGTGCCAGCCATACCAACCGACAGCGCCGGTCCACCAGGCAGTCGGCCCACCACGTGGCCCGACTCGATCACCAACTGGCTGATCCCGCTCGTGCCGTTGATGGCGAGTGTCTGGGCCGCCAGCGTGCCGCCGGCCAGCGTGAGGCTCGGCAGCCTCGCCACCACCCCATCGGCGACGGCGAGAGTGGCTCCAGCCTGCACCACCGCCGGACTGCCAAACAGGGCGTTGCCCACGTCGATGCGGAGCGTGCCCCCCTGCACGAATGTGGTGCCGGTGACGGTATTCACCGCGTCGAGCACGACGGTTCCACCCCCCAGTTTCGTCACGTTTCCGCTCCCGCCGATCGCCGTATGCCCCGCCAGCGCCTGGGCGAGCGTGCCGCTGCCAAGGGTGAACGACACCGGCCCCTGCGAAATGAACGCGTCGCGGGGACCATCGATCGTGAGCCGCATGTCACCTCGCGACGGATCTCGAAAGTCAAGATCGACCCGGTCGAAGATGCCCGGCAGCCCCGGATCCAAGCCCAGAAACTGGTTGAGCGCGTAGATCTCCCAGCCGGAGTTGAGGATGTTCATGCCCAGCACGCCGGGCACGGCATCGTCAATATCGATGATGCCGACCACGACGTCGCGAAACAGGAAATCCACGTCGTTTGCCCCCTTCAGCGACAACGCGTCGATCCGGAGCACCGGAATCTCGATTGTGCCCCCCACGCCAGCCACGGTCTGAAACGAGATGGCCTCATCATCGAGGTCCCCGTTGCCACTGACGTCGAGCCCGAGTTCGAAGGCCATCGTCCGTGACAGGATGCACTGCTGAGCGCCCGTGTCGAGAAGGAAGTTGCCGGCGACTCGGCTACGTCCGTATTGCAACTCCACGGGGGCGAAGGGGAGCGCGGCATTGGCCGGCAGCGGATCGGTGGGATTCTGCTGCCCCGTGGCTGGAAACTGATACATCGTCAGAGGCACGCTGTATTGATGGGCCGCGGGTGTCGCCGGAAAGGGGGTGCCAAAGGCCACGCCGATCCGCAGCCCAAAAGGATCCGCCTGCGCGGCCAGATCGAGGCCCACGGTTCGGCCGGCCATCAGCGGCATTCCCGCGATCCCGGAATAGAAGGCGAAGTCGCCTCCCGAGGTCTGCATCCGCGCCCCCGGGAGTGTCAGCGGCACCCCGTCGCTGCCCGCGAAGGCGAAGTCATAGGCGGCTGCAACCTGGGTCGTCTGCGGCCCTGCAACGCCGAAATCCACGTAGGTGGCGACTTCCTGCAAACCCAAGGACCGCAACTCGGCCGATGAATTGGCCCCTGCCAGAATGCCGCTCGCCCCGGTGTCGAGCAGATACTCGTTGAGGTAGAGCGGCCCCAGGTTACCGACCTGCACCTGCACGACGGGCTGTGAGATCGTGAACTCGTCGGCCAATCCGAGGTCGATGATCCCTCCAGCGTCGCCGCGGCCGGCGAAACCGACGAGCATCACGGTCATGACCACCACCATGACAACGGTCGGTTGCCCGGCTGTCCACAAGGATTTCAGCCCGTCCCGTCGTCTCATTGGCTTCCCCTGTCGGCGGCATTCGCTCGGACGGCTGAACTCGGACGAATCAACCCAGCCAGTTCGCAGCGGTCGAAATCACGTTCTGCCCCGCCGAATAACTCTGAGCATAGCCCCGACCGCTATCCAGAGCGTGAGTTGGGTTGTCGGCTCAGGAACCGACACCGCCGGCATCATCCCCAGCGTGGCCCCTCCACCCTCGGCCCAGTCGATCGACTGCCCCTGCCCACCCAGGCGAAACCGATAATCACCTTGATCGAACAGGCCGGTGGACAGGAAATCTGCCATGTCGAGCATATCCACGATGCGATCGGCGTTAAAATCTCCTTCCGCCCAATTGGCGGCACGTCCCGAGTTGTATCGGCCTCCGTCGAGAATGCTGGCCACATCAAGTACGTCGATCAGGGCGTCGAGGTTCGTATCGCCGGCGACCGGGGCAATCACGCTCCCCCGCGCGGTGAGCGCGAGCTGCTGCGCCGTTGCCCCCGGCAGATCCTCGTCGGAAAGCGCCAGCGTGAACAGCGACGAAAAGGTGCCCGTCAGGGCAGTCGCCATCGACACTGCGTACGGCCGCGACGACCCCGACAGAAGATTCGCAAACGGGGCCAGCGTGGTCGAGAACACGCCCGCGGGAGCGGAAGACGACACGCCGTCGAGGTCGAGCCTCGCGGTCCACGCCGTGCCCGACGTCGCCGGCCGGTTGAAGACCGCGAACGCCTCGCTCCCCCCGGCTCCGCCGCGGATCAACGTGCCGAAATCGACCGTCAGCGACGTCGTCGTCACCGCCGAAGCGAACGAGCCAACGGCGTGGTCGAGGACGGTCGTGGAGACCGTGCCGCTGAACGTGGGGTTCATGGCCTGCAGGCTCGACGCGGTCACGCTCACCGTACCGCTCCGCAGGCCAGCCAGCGTGGTGCTGAGGGTGAGCAGGTGCGTCGTGCCCGCCCCCAGAGCGGCGTCGCTTCCGGTGCCGCTCGACGCGAAGCCGCCCGTGCCCGCGAAGGCGTACTGGATCCGATCGGCACCGGCGGCTACGGCGACCGGAGCGGAGTTTGAGACGGTGAGCGTGCCCGACACCGTCGCCCCGCGGATCACTCGGGCCGGCGGAGCCGCGAGGCTCGCCGTCATCTTCGCGGGCAGCTGGTAGTCGGCGACCACGGGCAGATGGTCGGTGACCTTGGTGAGGTTGGCGAGCACCGTCTGAGCCTGGCTTGTGGTGTAGCCCGGCAGCCGCGCCGCGAGCGTCGCGGCGCTCCCCGTCGAGATCGCCTGGTTGATCAGGTGCGTGCCGGTGTTACCGAAGGCCCAGTAGGAGCCCGACACGTAGTCGAACCCGCCGCCGTCGCGAACCTCGCCCGTGATCAGCTGGAAATCGAAGCGGTCGTCCACACCGCCGAGCACCTGGCCCCCGAACGCTTCCGTCGTCGCCGGTGATTGCGTGTGCACGTCTTTGTAGGTGGAACTCCCGCTCCAGCTGCCGACGCGGTTGATGGAATCGAAGGCCTGACCGTTGCCCGTGCCGGTCAGCGTCTGGAAGCCGCTCTCGCTCGACGAGTAAAAGTTGAAGTCGCCGGAATAGATGACCCTCGCTCCTTGCCCCAAGGCATCGGCGTCGGCGCGGATGGTGCGGGCCTCGACGTTTCGCTCCGCCTCGTTGGCTCCTCCGCTCGACGCCTTGAAGTGGCTGGCATAGACATAAAAGTCGGCGGTCGAGTCGTAGCCGACGGGCCGAAACTGATACCGCATCGTCTGGCGAGGATGGCTGGCGGTGCCGGATATCGATCCAATCCTTTTCTCGTTGACGAGCGTCACGGCGGCCGAGTTGTAGACGGCGACCGGGCGGCCGGAACCAGTCGTGCTCGCGTCCACGGTCGATCGCAGGTACGAGGTGCCGCCGCCGAGGGTGTTGAGCAGCCCCGCAAACGCGGTGCCCGTGGTCGCCACCGAGGCCGCTTCCTGCATGACAAGCACGTCGATCGGCCGGGCGAAGCCCCCCTTGGCCGAGGCGTTGATCGCCTGGAGCACGTTGTCCATGCCAGCGCGCACAGCGGGGATCGCGGGGTCGCTGACGTTGACGTTGTAGTTGACGATCCGCAGCTGGGCGGTGGCGGAGGCCGACCACCCAACCGACGCGACGATGACGACCACGGCCAGGATGCAGCGCACGCAAACGCTCCGACATTTCCGCGGAAAAGCCCGGGAAGCCAATGCTCAGTCGAATCTTTCAAAGATAGCGAGCCGCCCCGGCCCCACAACCATCGGGTCGGCTCAGGGCAAAACCCGGCGGCGCCAG
>CAJBSQ010000475.1 GCA_903958265.1 uncultured Planctomycetaceae bacterium | reverse complement strand
CGACTCGATGTGCTTCGCCGCGCCGGTCTTCTACCACATCACGCTGTTGATCACGGGCGTGAAGCCGGGCTGAGCGGGGCGTCGCCGGGCTCGGCAACCACGACCCCGTGGCCTCTGTCTCTGGCCCGCCCCGTCGCTTGATCACGGGGCCTGCCAGGGCCTAGGATGGCGGCCATGGAACATATCATCACGCTCCACGTTGAAAAACTTCCGGAAGGCTTTTACCTCGCCACGAGCGACGACATTCAGGGATTGGTGGCCCAGGGCCGGACGATCCAAGAGACGCTCGAGATCGCCCGCGATGTCGCCAGGAAACTGCTCGAGGCGAGATCCACTGCCAATGGTGCAGTGGACGATCAGTTGCCCGCAGCGCACGACCGATTCGATTATCCGCTTGTCGTAGCCACGTGATGGGGAGGCTCGCCGGATACCGATACCGCGAGATCGTGAAGCGGCTGAAGGAACTCGGCCTGACATTCTCCCGTCAAGCGGCAGGATCTCACGAGATCTGGTTCAACGATTCACTTCGCCGGTATACGACCATTCCAAATCATCCGGGTGATATGCCGGAAGGCACGCTACGGGCGATCCTGCGGCAGGCTGGAATCGAGGTGCACGAGTTCCTCGATGAGAAGCCTGAGGCTCCGGATGCGGCGCCCGATGCGTAGCCGGCAGCGGCGGCTACGCGGTGCCGCCGAGGATCTCGCGGAGCCGTATGGCGGGCAGGCGTCCGAGCGACAGGGGCTCCACGCCGTCGACGAACATGACCTGCGTCTCGTGACGTGAGCTCCACTCGATCTCCTGCACCATGGCGAGATGAATGATGAGGGACCGCCCCACCCGGGCAAACGCACCGTCGGGCAGGAGTTTGTCCCACTCGCTCAGTCGGCGGCGGAAGACCATCAGCCGCGGCGGCCCCTTGAGGGCGACCCGCGTGAAGTTGCGGAGCGACTCGATCCAGCAGATGTCGCCGACGGTCACCACGCCCGCCGTGGCCTTGCCGGCCAGCGGCGCGCTCACCGTCTCGCCGAGCTCCGGCGCAACCGCATCGACGGCCGCGAGATTGTCGTCTTTCGGCTCGCTCGCATCCCCTGGCCGTCTCCACTCGCTCGCCGCCTGCTTCCCGAGGCGGGCCACCGTATCCGCAAGCCGCTCGGGATCGACGGGCTTCACGAGATAGTCGAGGGCCGCGACGGCGAAGGCCTGCACCGCATACTTCTCGCGGGCCGTGACAAACACCACCTGCGTGGCGTCGGGCACGCTTTCGAGCAGGTCGAGGCCGCTGCCCCCGGGCATCTCCACGTCGAGAAACACCACGTCGGGCGCCCGCGTGTCGAGAAAGGCCTTCGCCTCCGCCAGGCCTCCGGCCACGCCGATGATCTCGATCTCCGGATGGACGGCGAGCATCTCCCGCATCCGTGAGTTGGCCAGGGGCTCGTCGTCGATGAGGAGGGCGGTGAACATCACGGTTTCCGGAAGGGGTGCGGGTGAGTTGTGCGGTATCGATGAACGTCAGACGGGTTCCGGAGCCCGCGCCGGCTGGAGGGCGGCCGGCGGGTGCATGGGTTTCGCTGGCATCCGCACCACGATGCGAATCCAGCCGCCGTCGAGATCCGGATCGATCACGGTATCGACGGTGGCCTCGCCATCGATCAGCAGCGCCAGCCGCTTGCGCAGCGAGCGGATGCCCGTGGAGGGCGACCGCGTTGTATCGGGCTGAACCCAGCGGCCCGTGTTGGCGACGACCACCTCGAGCACGCCGTCGATCACCTTGGCCGTCACCACGACTTTCAGCGGCATCCGGCTCGTCTGGCCCCCGTAGTGCAGCGCGTTTTCCAGCAGCGGCTGGATCAGCATCGGTGGCACGAGCACGGCATGGGCCGCCCGGTCGCAGGCGATGCGGCAGATGAGATTCTCGCCAAACCGGGCCTGCTGCACGCCCAGGTATTTTTCCAACGCCTGCAGCTCCCGCGAGAGCGGCTCGAACATCCGCGACTCGCCCAGCGTGAATCGCAGATAGTCGGCGAGGTCGCGGGTCACGCTCTCCACGGCCTCGGGCTCGTGCTTGCTGGCCACCACGGCGTTGAGCGCGTTGAACAGGAAGTGGGGGTTCATCTGCTCCTGCAGCTGCCTCAGCTCGAACGCCCGGGCGGCCGACTCCGCCTTCATCATCCGGAGTTCGGCGTCGATCGTGGTGGCCTCGGTCTCCGCCAGCAGGATCTCGGTCTTGAAGAGATCCTGGATCACCTCCAGCCCGAAGATGCTCGCGCACCAGAAGCCCGCCGCGATCACCCGCGGCATCAGCGCCCAGAGCGTCGTCTCGCGGTTCCATTCGGTGGGCCCGCCCATGACGCCGGCCATGAGCAGCAGCATCGACGCCACGAGCCCCGCCGTCGACAGGATCGCCATCAGCGGCCACCGCACCCGCCGCGGCAACCCGCGAAGCCGAGGTGTTTCAAACAGCAGATAGACAAGCGTCGAGATCACGAAGCCCGTGCCCACCCGCAGCACCATCGCCAGCCCCGTCGTCTCGGCGGGCTTCAGGCCCTTGTTCAGCCCCAGCACGGCCACGAAGATCGCCAGCCAATAGATCACCTGAAACGACCAGAAGATCCGCCTCCGCCACCGCGGCAGCGAGTCGCGCAGGGCCGCGATGTGCGGCGGCGCGACGCCCGTTGCATTCTCACCGTTGACGTGACCGCTGGGGGCGGGATCCATGAGCGTTGTCGGAAGGAGAGCGTGAACGTGATCAACGGCGAGACGGCCGCTCATCGAGTCGAACAGGATCCGCGGGCAGCAACGGGCTTCGTCGACAGTATGACGCCGCTGGTGTCAGGAATCGACTCGGATCGCGAGATGGCGGGGCGGCCACGGCCATGACGGAGCGGGGCGATTCGCCCCAGTTGGCCGTTTCAGGTGGGGCGATTCGCTCCACCCCCCCGACCTCAACTGGAGCGAATCGCTCCACCCCGGGGTCGGTTTTTCCCGATTCGTGCGCGCCATTCCCGATTGGTGCTTTTTGGAGCATTGGCACGGCACTTGCATATGTCTTGGGGCATGAGCCGAGCCGCGAGGTCGGTCGCCACTGGGGCGACCGTGCGCGGGCCGCTGCTCCATACCCGTCTGCGCGGTTTTTTGTT
>CAJBSQ010000474.1 GCA_903958265.1 uncultured Planctomycetaceae bacterium | reverse complement strand
GCGGCGGCCGGATTTGGGTCTCCTCCGGCAGCGCGTAGCCGCCGATCACGGCCCCGCGGGCCACCGCGTCGGCCAGGGCGGGCTCCCACCCGGCCACGCCGCGGGCATCGAGCGATTCACAGGCGGCGCCCCGTTCCCGCCACGACGCGGCGGCAGCGGCGATCGCCGGCAGCGAATCGGCGTCTTGGCAGACGTGCAGCCCGCCGCAGACCCGCAGGCCGTTGTCGATGCCGGTCTCGTCGAGGAGCTGCCGCGCCCAGTCGCGGTGGAGCCGGTCACTCCATGCGGTGAGCGCCTCGTTGGGCGAATCTCCCGCGTGCTCGGGCGCCGGCGGAAAGATTCCGGCCGCCGCCCACGAGGCGGTGTCGTGCCGTCGCTCGCGGGCGAGCAGCCGCACCGTTCGGCCCCGCCCCGCGAGTTCCCGCGCGATCGAGAGCCCGATGATCCCACCCCCGATGATGCAGCAGTCGGTCATGCGTCTGGGGCGGGAGGCCGGTTCAGGCGTTGGTGGGGATCGTAGGCGTGTCGGCGATGTTGACCCACACGTGCACGTGCGGAGCGCCGCGAAAGTGCCAGACGAACGCCGGGCCTTCCAGCCGCCAGTTGTCCCAGACGCCGTCGTCACCGAGGTCGTCGTCGCCGTAGAAGGCGAGCCGACAGCGATCAAGCCCTCCCTGTCGCGATAGACAGCCGCGGACCTCATCGCGGTCCGCCGTGCGGTAGGGCTCGAGCAGCACGCCAAGCACGCGTTCCAGTTCGGTCCGCTGGTCGGAGGAGAGTTCCGACACGGGAATGCCTGCCGGCTCCTGCCCAGCGGGACGAAACGCGACCGCGTTCTCGCGCGGCGTCTTCGGCGCGAGAGCGAGATCCCGCTGGCGGCCGTCGAGCATCGCGTAGACCCCGTTGGCGGCCACGGCCTGCGGCCAGAAGACGTTGCCGGTGTGGTGCTTGTCCTCGGTTCCGCCGCCGGTGTCGTGGCCGTAGAAGATCGGCCCGCCGAAGGCGACGTGCTCGGCCGAATCGCCGTCGCAGCGGAGGGTCATGTGGCGGCCGGTGAGCAGGAACTGAAACGTCCCGCTGCCGGGCTCGCCGATGAGGGCGATCGACTGGTCGTGGCCGAATCCGCCGGTGTCGTCCTCGAGTTGCTTGTCAAACCGCGCGTGCCAATCCGGCTCGATCAGCTGCTCGAAGATGTCGCGGACCAGCTGTTGCTGATCCCTCGTGAAGAAGTCGCTCTTCACCGTCGGCTCGGTGACATTCCAGTTGTTGCCCACCCGCGTTCGCAGCAGTCCCAGCTTGGGATGGACGTACTCCCACGGAAAGCAGACCTGCTTCCGCTGGTCGGCCGTGAGCATTCCATGCAGCCGGGCCGCAAGCGACTCCGCCGTCGCGGCGGCCGGTTCCACGGCATGGGCATGCGGCCCGCGGGTCGCCAGCGTGCCCGCACAGGCCGCGGCCGTTGCGAGCCATCGTCGTCGGGAAAGTCGCAGGCCCGCGTCTCGCATCATGGTTTCCTCTGGAGATATCCTGAAAATCCTACGCCGGCCGAGGCCTCGACGCCACACCGCGGCCCGGCCGCGGCTGGCATGCCGGGCAGAAAAACGTGGCCCGCTGCGCCTGCACGATGCGGACGATCTCACCGCCGCAGGTGGTGCACGGGCTGCCCTCCCGGCCATACACGCGGTGCCGTAGTTGAAACCGACCCACGCGGTTGTCGGCCGTGCGATACGTTTCGTCGCCGATCGATGAGCCCTCGTGATCGACCGCCTCGGCGAGTACTGCGCGGGTGACGTCCGCGATGCGCTGCCAGAGGGCGACCCGGAGCCGGCGACACGGCGTCCGCGGATCGATGCCGCAGCGAAACAGGATCTCGGCCGCATAGATGTTGCCGATACCGGCCACGGCCCGCTGGTCGAGCAGCGCCACCTTGACCGCCCGCCGCGAGCTGCCGAGCCGGGCCGC
>CAJBSQ010000473.1 GCA_903958265.1 uncultured Planctomycetaceae bacterium | reverse complement strand
TCGAAGTCGCGGTCGCCTTCGTTCTGGCGGGCGGCCGCAGCGGCCTGGTCTGGGAGCGTGTGGCCGGCGAGCAGGCGGCCGCCCAGCCGGGCCAGAAACGCATGCGTCTGGCCGATCTGGATGAACTTGGCGTTGCGGACCCGTTCGCGAATCGCGTCGAGCCGCGCGTCGAGTTTCTTTTTGAACTCCTCGGCATCGATGTCATCATCGTCATCGATATCGACGTCGAGGCCTGCGGTGTCGACGGTCATGATGGGCTCCACCATCCAGAGCACCTCATGACCGGCCATCTCGAGGTCGACTCGCTTTGGCGCGTCGGCCTCGCCGGCAGTGTTCCGTTCTTCGACCCGCCGCTGCATCGCGGTGACGAGCCGCGTCGCCGTCTCCTCCCCCGGCTCCAGCCATGCCAGCGCCATCACCAGCGGCGGCAGGCCGTCCCCGCGCTTGCGATAGACGACTCCCGTCCCCATGTCGCCACGAAAGGCGGCCTTCAGGTCATCCGGCTGGAGTTCGTACTTCGCGAGTTGCTCCTCGAGATCGTCCGGCGGCTCGTCGCCAGCCGCGCGAAACGTGTCGAGCATCACGCCCCACAGCCCCTCGAGCCGCCGGTCGGCGAGGGCCACCGCGCCAAACTTAGTCCGGCTGCGGAGGGCCTCCAGAAACGCTGCCGGCTGCGGCATCCGCAGCATCACGGCCGTGTCGGCCGGCAGGCATTCCCCGCTCGGACGCAGGTCGGAGGCGAACGCCGCGGGCAGCGCGGCAGCAATCAGAGAGGCAGAGAACCAGCTGAAAACCCGGAACCGCATGACGAATCCTTTCGGGCAGGGGAGCGGTCGAACACGCGACGCTGACCAACACGCTGCCGCCGGCAGCCGGTGCCGCCTTACGGCGTCGGGATCAGAGACTTCACGCCCTCGGCCGGCAGCCCGGGCTGGAACGGCGGTGGGAGGTAGGTGACGCCATTTTGTGGCTGCGACTCATCGTAGGGATAGGTGTCGCGGTGGACGAGGAAGTCGATCAGCTCGTTGGCCGGGATGCCGAAGGCAAGACCTTCGAAGACCGCCGCGCCGGCGCAGGCGACCGCCACGACCTCCCCCCGCGCGTTGAAGATCGGGCCGCCGCTATTGCCGGGATTGATGGCGGCGTCGGTCTGGATGAGCCGCATCTGGTCGATTGTTCGCGTCGTGCTGCTGACGATCCCCTGGGTGACGCTCCGCTCGAGGCCTGCCGGGTTGCCGATCGCGAATACCAGATCGCCGACCCGGAGGTCGTCGCGATCGTTGAGCACCACCGGCTCGGGCAGCTTGCCCTTCGTCTCGTCGGGATCGAGCTGCAGGATTGCCAGGTCACGGAGCGGCTGGAGCGCGACGATCCTGACCTTGCGAAACTCGTTCTTCTCGAAGCCCTTGTCGGTTTTGCGGAACAGCGTGACCTGGAGCCGCGTGTTGTTTTCGACGACGTGGTAGTTGGTCACGAGGTGACCATCGCGACTGATCAAAAAGCCGGTACCCAGGCCGCCTGGATTCCGCACCATCACCACCGCCTCGCCGAACCGTTTGACCAGTTCCGGCACCTCGCGGGCCTCGAGCCGTGCCGTGCGAAAGATGTCGTGCTCGTGGTCGCCGTCGACCGGCACCGCCGACTCCTCGGACCGCACGTCGAGCAGTTTCTTGGCCGGAATCTGCAGCACATCGAAGCCGAGGTCGAGGACGACCCCGTCGTCGTTGCGCCTCAGCAACGGCGCCGTCACCCGGCTGCCGCCGACCAGCGTCGCGGTCACCATCTCGCCGGCCGCCGCCGAGCCGGCCCAGGCCACCGCCACCAGCGCTCCGCACATCCATCGGGGCTTCATCGCTGCTCCTCGTCCCTGCCGAGATAGATCACCATTCGATCCTGGCTCACCATCGCCAGATCGGGATCGCCGTCGCCGTCGGCGTCCAGCCCGGCGATCCGCCGCGGCTCGGGCACCAGATCCTTCGACTCACCGCCGTCGTAGGGATATTTCCGGTCTTCGAACACCTTCCAGGTCACCGAACGTTGCAGCCCTTCGGGTCGCCGCAGCAGGGCGGTGAGCTGGTGCTTCCGATCGTCGCAGAGCGAGACGTCGTCGGTGGCGTCGCCGTCGAGGTCGGTGACGAGGATCCGGTGGATCGTCGATTCGCTCACGCCGCTGCGCCGGCCGACCCGGCCGTCGATGCTCTCGAGCAGTTTCAGTTCCCAGGGCCGCCCCTGCGACAACCGCACCACGCGGTCTTGATCGACGAGCATCACCCCGAGGACCGGATCCCACCGCAGGGCGGTGCCGGCGGGGGGCTTCACACTCGCCGCCACCCGCATCACGCCCGCCTCGTCGGCCTTGAGGCGATGCAGAAACCCACCCCCCTGCTCGAGCGCCCAGGCTTCCGTCGCGGCTCCCTGCGGGACGGCCACGGGCAGGTAGGAGCCGATTTTCTGCCCTTCCGTGAGCATCACCTGGTCGACCGGATGGAGGTCGTCGCCGAGCCACTGAAGCACGCCGTCGGTCAGGCGGGCCTTCCTCTGCCGGCCGTCGACCTCGAGCACGGCGTATTCGGAGAGATCGACCTTGGACAAGAGCGCGGGCGATTTCACCTCGGGCTTACCGTCGACGAGGGTGACCAGTTTCGCCGCCGTGGCAAAGGCATCCTGAACGAGAATCGCGTCGCCGCCCAGCCAGACGACCTGCTCCACCTTGGGACCAAGGCCCTCGTAGCGGGTGACGGCCGGCTCCTGCTTGTCGGCCGGCCAGACAAAGAGATCGAGATCGGAGCCGACGCGCTGCGCCCACCAGACCGTCGAGCCGACCGCGTCGAGGGCCAGGATCTTGCGATCCTTCCCCTCCTGCTCCCAGGGCTGCGGGTAGGTGAGCCGGCCGTTCTCCCAGCGGCAGCGGTGGAGGTCAGCGGCATCCTTGGCCCAGACAAGAAGTGTGCCGCTCTGGCCGGCAGGGGCTGCGACCGCCTTGACGCCGCCGATCGACGGAAACGACTCCTCAGCCAGCCATCCTCCTGAAGCGAACCGGTGCAGGCGGAGACGGGGTTGGGCGGTGTCGACCGCGACGATGGCGGGGGTGGCGTCTGGGCCCTCGCCCACGAGCATCCCGCACCAGCCGCGGCGGGCGGCGCCGGCCAGGGGCAGGGCATCCTGGCGGCCGACATCGGTCGGCTCGCCGGCGGCAAGTTGATACCGCCGGAGCACTCCCTTATCGGAGCCGCCGAGCAGGTAGACATCGGCGGCACCGGACGGCCGTGAGCCGATCTGCAGGCCCTCGATTGGCTGGTCGTGGATCGTCTGCGCGGGCAGCAGCATGCCGTCGCCACCGCACGGATACCAGCGGACCACCTGCCGGGCCACGCTCGACCATTCGACGAGATCGTCGTCCCCGTCACCGTCGATGTCGGCCAGGTGCCAGTCGATGCGGCCGCGACTCTCGCGAGGCGCCAGCCACACCGCCCGGCTGCCACGCACCAGCGGCAGTTGTTGGATCCCCTGCTCGCAGCTGATGAGCAGTTCGTGGCCACCGCCGGGCAGGTCGCGGACGAGCAGGCAGCCGGTCTTGCCGGTCGGCGTGCCGGCCAGCAGATTCCAGTCGCCCGTCTTCTTCCAGGCCGACTTGGCATCGACCGCCTTGTCGGTCGCCTGTGTGTAGATGGATACGCGGTTGGAGGGATTGGTCAGCACGAGCAGTTCCGGCCGCTGGTCGCCGTCGAGGTCGTGCGCCACCGCATCGACCGGCATCTCGTCGATCGAGACCTCGCCGTGCGCCCACTCCGGCGCCAGCGGCAGTTCGTTGGGCCGCTCGGGGTCGCCGGCATCGACGCGGGTGCGGTCGGCCCCGGGCAGCCAGCGGTAGAGGTCGAGGCGGGACTGCCGCGGATTGACCACCACGATGTCGTCCCGGCCGTCGTGGCCGAGGTCGGCGACGAACATCCGTTCGGCGCGGCCCTCGAGCGGAATCACCCGCATGCCCTGCCAGCCGTCGAATGGCTGCTCGGCTCTCGCGAACGAGACCGCCGAGGCGACGACCACAATCCCCGCCGCAGCGGACGCCAGAATCGAGAAACACTTCATACTGGTCAGAATACCCCCGCGGCGGGCTGGCTGCCACGACGGCCCGGGGTGGTCATTCCAGTTCGGGCAGCATGGCCTCGGCCTCGGCCGCCTCGCGGAGCTTTTCCAAGGCTTTGGCCTCGATCTGCCGCACCCTCTCCTTGGTCACGCCCAGGGCTGAGCCCACTTCCTTGAGCGTCTGCGGCGACTGCTCGTGGTCGAGGCCGTAGCGGCGAATGATGATCGTCTGCTCGCGGGAGTCGAGTCGATCGAGGAACTTGCCCACCTGCTTGAGGCGGTCGCTGACCGCCATCCGTTGCTGATACTCGTCGCCACGGCGGTCGGCGGCCGATTGCAAAAGTTCCATGTCGGCCGCCCGGAAGCGGTCGCGACGCTTGTGCTCGTCGGGGATCGTGCGGGCGTAGTTCTTCATGATCGCCCACGAGGCGTAGGTGCTGAACTTGTTGCCGCGGGCGTAGTCGAACTTCTCGGCGGCACGGATCAGCGACATGTTGCCGTCGCTGACGAGGTCGAAGAAGCTGTCGCCAGGCGAGACCCGCCGCTTGGCGATCGAGACCACCAGCCGCAGGTTGGCGCGGACGATCCGATTCTTGATCGCGACGGCCTCATCGTAGAGCCGCTCGATCTGGTCCATCAGCCGCGCGCTGGGCCGCTCGATGTCGAGCTGTTCCCGGAGCGTCGCAGCCTTGTACTTCAGATAGTTGAACTTCCGAAACAGCCAGACCTCCTGCTCGCGGGTGAGCAGCGGCACTTCGTAGAGGCTGGCCAGGTACGCCGGCAGACCGCTGGGACGCCGCACCCGCTTGGCGTCGGCCACGCCCGGGTAGGCCTGACCGACCACCTTCTCCGCGCTGGTTCGCGAAAACAGGGCATTGGGCATGAAGTCGAGCGGCATCTCCGCGACGTGCTCCGCCCGCTGCGACAGAATCACGCGGTAGACGCTCGCCTTCGAACGGTGGTAGCGACGGGCGATCGACTCGACGGGTTCGCCGGCGAGGTGATGCTGGTAAATCCGGGCGCGGCTCTCGGGCCGCAGGTGGCCATCAGCCGCCGGGAACACCGCCGTGTCGGGATGCTCCTGGTCGTGCCGCTTGACGGTGTAGCGGACCGTTTCCACGCTGCGGCCGAGCCGCTCGGCGATCCGGCGATGCACGTCTGCCGGGCAGGCACCCGCCACGGCCAGCCGTCGGGCCCAGGAAATGATCTTCTCGTGCTCCTCGTCGGAGAGCTGACTGAAGCGGCTGCCCCGCTCGATTCGCAGCGGATTCTCCCGAATGAAGCGGTCGACGGCGCTGGCCAGGAATCCCACGCGGCGCCTGCCGGCGACGACGTACCGCTGCGCGACGAGGCCGTGGTCACGCCAGCGGGAGATCGTTTTGGTGGAGACGGTGAAGCGACGGGCGAGGTCCTCGATCGAGAGCACCTCGTCGCCAGGGGGCACGTCTCCGGTCGAAAGGACGGGCTCGGGCTGGGCGGTCGCGGCCAGGTCGGCGGCACGAGCGGCATCATCGCCGTGCAGCCACGCCTCAGGGCGGCCCTGTTCGTCGCCGAAGCCGCGGCCTTCATGGAACAAACGGACAAAGTCACCAGCAGCATTGGAACGCATGAGTTTCCTCCAGCCGGCAGCCCTGCCAGCGTTGTATCGAAGACCTGACGACTGACGGCCCTGTGCCGCCTGCCGCCCGGCCCTCGCGTCATGAGTGCACGAACCAGACCGTCCCACGCGTGTGGCGGTGATCCATCACCGCCGTCCCTGCCCGCGGACGTGCCAGTTATACGGATGGCCACCCATCCTGGTTCACGGACAACTGGGATTCTTGAGAAAGAATCAATTTCCCGGGACATCCGCACCGATCCGTGAACGACCGCAACTCTTTCCCAACCATGGACTTGCGCTCAGGGTTGGGGGTGGAAAGATTCTTGCCCAGCGGGCCTCTTGCCCGCTGAGACTCTGATAATCAGGCACTTTATGACGCGCGACACCTGGTTTCGCGGCCGGATTCGCCGGCGTGGAGGGGGCGAACCTGGGTAGGGTGCGGTCGAAGCGTCGTGGCGGCGACCGGTAGGCCGTGGGTCCCTGCCGATTGTGCCGAAGTAACGGGGGTGAGGTCGAAGCACCGTCGGAGGCAGGGGCATGGCGCGGCGAAACGGCGAGGGGATGGCGCGGCGGTCGTGGGGCTGGCTCGTGGTGGGCTGTCTGGTGGCCGCGCCCGCCTGGGCGGAATCGGACCCCGAGGGCGAGGTGTCGCTTGCCGCCGAGGACCCCGTGGCGGCTGCCGACGGCGACGGGCCCGCCGCGGAGGCAGCGGCCGCCGAGGCCGAGCCAGCCGCTGCGAGCGGCGAACCGACCGTGGAGCCAACGCCCGCTCCAGAGCCTGCCCTCGCGGCTGAGCCGACGCCCGAACCCGCGGCGGAACCGCCGGCTCCCGAACCGCCGGCTCCCGAGCAGGAGCAGACCGATCGGGTCCGGTTCAAGCTGGATGTGGCGGGGGAGATCTTTGCACCCGCCGGCCGAGACGCTCCGCCGGTGAGACGGCCGATCGTCGTCGATGCCCGGTTTGATTTTCTGGAAACGATGCGGACGACCGAATCTGGCATCACCGCCAGGCGTTGCTATCGCGACGCGGCCGCAGAGGTTCGCGTGGATGGCGAGTCACGGGCCACGCGGCTCGCGGACGATGCCCGGGATATCTCCGTGGTGCTCCGGGGCACCACGCCGGCGCCCCATCTCGAGGGCGGTTTTCTCTCGCGCGAGGAACTCGATCTGCTCGAAACCCCGTTCGATCCCCTGCTGCTCGATCGGCTGCTTCCGGGGCGGAGCGTCGCCGTGGCAGAGTCGTGGCCGGTGGCGGCCGATGCGGCCGCCGGCCTGCTGGCAATCGACACGATCGAGTCAGGCGGCCTCGAGGCGACGCTCGAGGCAGTGGAGCATGGCCAAGCGACGGTGAAGGTCACGGGCATCGTTGACGGCGCGGCCGACGGCGTGCCCACGCACGTCACTGTCGAAGGCACGGTCACGGTGACCGCCTCCGGCGATTCGGCGGCGGTCATGCTCGAAGGGCCGGTCGTGAGGGCGGAGGTCGCGCTCCGTGAACGGCGGGAGGCGAGTCACGTCTCGCCCGGTTTCGACGTGGAGGCGCGGCTGACGGCTGTCCGCACGCCGCACGCTGACGCAGGCCGCCACGCGGCTGAGTCGGTGAGCGGAACAACTACCGCGGCCAGAGTCGGGGTCGGGATTGGCAGCCGCCGTCAGGGCACAGGCCGGCCGGGGTTCGTCTGGCATGGCGACGCGGCCAACCGTTACGACCTTGTCTACGACGATCGGTGGCGGGTGATCGAAGACGGCGTTGAAGGCCTGGTGATGCGGTTCGTTGATCGTGGTGCGTTGGTGGCCCAGTGCTCCGTCACCGCCCTTCCCCGGGCTGCGTCCCAGTCGCCGCCGTCGATTGCCGAGGTGGAACGGGACATCGAAAAATCGCTGGCAGGACAGTTTGGTCGCATCGAGCACTCGTCGGAGGCTGCCCGCAGCGACGGCGTGAGAATCGTGCGCGTGGCGGTGGCCGGTCGCGCGGGCGACCTTCCCTTTCGCTGGATCCATCACGTGCTCACCGACGCAGCCGGGCACCGACTGGCGGTGACCTGCATGCTGGAGCAATCGCTCGAGAAGCGGTTTGGTGCAGCCGATCGGGAGCTCATCGATGGCATCTCCCTGCCGGGAAACGGGGCCGATTCCGCGGCGGAAACCGCGGGGGGCCCGATGGGTCCGCCTGACCGCGAAGCCCGGGTGCCGTCGGAATCCCGGACGCCTTGACGCTGGCCCTGTTCACGGCGACACTCATTTCGTGCGGAAATAGCCCCGTGACTCGTCGTGGGGCCGCGTCTGCCATGACATTCCATTAGGAGGTCCGCCGGCCCCGGGGTGCGCGCAGCACGACGTCGATCCGGTTGGCGGCCATCCGATCCGCGGCCGGAGGCGTAAGCCATCGAGAAGCAGCATCGCATCAACGAACAGATCCGGATCACTCCGATCCGGGTGATCTCGGCCGACGGCGGACAGCTCGGCATCATTCCAACGGATGAGGCGCTCAGCCTCGCCCGTGACGCAGGTCTCGACCTGGTGGAGGTGGCGCCCAATGAGAAGCCGCCTGTCTGCCGGATCATGGACTTCGGGAAGTTCAAGTACCAGCAGAAGAAGAAGCACCACAAAACACACGTTCATCACGCCAAGATCAAGGAGATCCGGCTCCGTCCCAAGACAGGCGAGCACGACATCGAGTTCAAGGTCAACCAGGCGAAGAACTTCCTCCTTCACAAAGACAAGGTGGTGGTATCCGTCGTCTTCCGCGGCCGCGAACTGGCCCACATCGACGAGGGACAGCGGGTGATGAAGCAGATCGTCACGCAGCTCGATCCCGTCAGTAAGGTCGAAGCCCCGCCGCAGCAGATGGGACGCCGGCTCGTCTGCACGCTGTCGCCCAGATAACCGCCATTTTCACCACCGCACACCAGTCCATCCAGCCGTCAAGCCATCCAGCCGTCAAGGAGTTTCCCATGCCGAAGCAGAAGACCCACAAGGGTGTCAAGAAGCGTTTCCGGATCACCGCTACCGGCAAGGTGAAGCATCGCCGCGCCGGCACGAGCCATCTTCAGGTCCGCCTCACGGCCAAGCGGAAGCGAAAGCTCCGCGGCACCGGCGTGCTGTCCGTATCTGACGTGCACCGGATCCACGACGCGCTCGGCAAGTACAGCTACTAAGTGCAAGCCTACACGGCCCGTGCAGGCCCGCGTGGCCCTCGTAGGACGCGCGCATGAATATCCCGTTCGATAAGTCGCCCATCACTCTGCGGCGGATCAGCGGTCGCGCGATCCGGCTGGTCGCGGTGCATGCGGCGCTCTTCGCGCTCGCCTATTTCATCGCCTTCTACATCCGTAATGATTTCTCGATCAGCAAGTCGTGGCTTGATGTCTACCTCGCCACCGTGGTCGGCGTGGTGCTCGTCAAAGTGGCCGTGTTTTATGGTATCGGCCTCTGCCACAACTCCTGGGGGCGGGTCGCCTTTGGCGACCTCACCACCCTGCTCTGGGCTTCCACGCTCGCCATGCTCGTGCTGGCGACGATCGACACGTTCGCGGTGTCTACGGGTTTGTTCGGCATTA
>CAJBSQ010000472.1 GCA_903958265.1 uncultured Planctomycetaceae bacterium | reverse complement strand
GATCCGGCGGCGGTCGCCCAGCTGCAGTCCTTCACCGAATCAATGCTCGCCGATGACCCAGAGAGTCGGCCGCGGCGGGTCGAACTGGGATTCGTGGCCGCCGCCCGGCCGCGGCTGGGTGAGGCGATCGCCGCCGCCTGCGACCCGAACGACCCGCACGTGCGTAGAATCATCGTGCAGCCCCATTTGCTGTTTCGCGGCCACGTGGAGGAGCAGGTGATGGCGGAGGTGCGTCGCGGGCGGGAAATGCGTCCTGATGTGGAGTGGATTCAATCCGCCCGGCTCGGCGCCGATCCGCTCGTGGCCCGCGCCGTCGCCCGTCGCGTGGCCGAGTTGGCCGCCGAATGGATGGGGGCGGAAAGCCTGTCTCGCCAAGGATGATGCGGTTCGGCACAATGACCTGATGACGGAAGGGCCCGGTTCCCAGGCGGAACACACGACGGAGGATGCAGCGCGTGAATGGCACGACACGGATGGTGAGAACGGCCGCGGTGACGGCGGGGTTCGTCGCGATCTTTTCGGCGGCGGCTCAGGCTCAGATATTCCAGCAGCCCCCCGCGGTGGTCTCTCCGGCGCCAGTCGACCGCCCTGCGGCCACGGCCCCCGCGGCTGACACCCCGGCCATTTCCGTGCCGACGGCGACCAGCCCGGCCCAGTCCGACGCTCCTCCCGCCCTCGTGAAGCCCGGGTCGAACGATCGCTACATCGCCGTGGCCGTCCGCCGCCAGCTCGAGAACGAGCATTTTCTGCGGAAGCCGATCGACGATGAAATGGCGCGACGGTGGTTTTCGTCGTTTCTCGAGTCGCTCGACCCGATGAAGGTCTACCTCCTCCAGAGCGATGTCGATGGGTTTCTGCAGAAGCGGGAGTCGCTCGACGACCTCGTGAAGCGGGGTGACGTCACGTTTGCCTACGACGTGCTCGGCAGGTTCCTGCAGCGGGTGGACGCGCGGCAGCCTCTCATCGAGCGGCTCATCAACGAGCCCCACGACTTCACGAAGCCCGAGTCGATCGTCATCGATCGTGACGAGACGAAGTGGGCCCGGAACGAGGCAGAGGCCGAAGACCTCTGGCGGCGGCGGATCAAGTACGACCTGCTCGTGCAGAAGATGGAGAAGACGCCCCCCGAGGAGGCCAAGGAAAAGCTCCTCCGCCGGTACCGCAGCCTTGCCAAGCGGTGGCACCAGATGACGGCCGACGAGCTGCTCGAGATCTACCTCTCGTCGCTGACGAGCAGTTTCGATCCGCACACCAGCTACATGTCGCCCGGCACGCTGGAGAACTTCGAGATCGGGATGAGGCTGCAGCTCGACGGCATCGGCGCACAACTCAAGGGCGAGGACGGCTACACGACGATCATGGAGCTGACCCCCGGCGGTGCCGCCGACCGCGACGGTCGGCTCAAGGCAAAGGATCGCGTCGTCGGCGTGGGGCAGGGGACGGAGGGCGAGATCGTCGACGTCGTCGACATGAACCTCAACGAGGTGGTGAAGCTGATTCGGGGCAAGCGGGGCACGCTCGTCCGGCTCAAGGTGATCTCCGCGGGTGAGACGGCGCCGAAGGTCTACGACATCACCCGCGCGAAGATCGAGCTGAAGGATGCCGAGGCCCGCGGGGAGGTGATCGAGCATGGCACGAAGCCCGACGGCACGCCCTACCGGGTCGGCGTGATCAACCTGCCGAGCTTCTACCTCGACATGGCCGGCGCCCAACAGGGACAGGCCGAGTTCAAGAGCAGCACCCGCGACTGCAAGCGGCTGCTCGACGAGTTTCGCCAGAAGGGTGTCGACTGCGTGGCACTCGATCTCCGCAGCAACGGCGGCGGGTCGCTGCCCGAGGCGATCAAGCTCACGGGCCTGTTCATCGACAAGGGACCGGTGGTGCAGATCAAGGATTCCGACAAACAGGTCCGGCCCTATGACGATGTCGATGCCGGGGTGGCCTGGGATGGTCCCCTCGTCGTGCTGACCAGCAAGTTTAGCGCCAGCGCCAGCGAGATCCTCGCCGGGGCGATCCAGGATTACCGCCGCGGCCTGGTGGTCGGCGACAAGTCGACCCACGGCAAGGGTACCGTGCAGACGCTCCTCGACGTCGGGCAGACGCTGTTCGCCCGGTTCGACAACCGGCCGAAACTGGGGGCGATCAAGGTCACCATCCAGCAGTTCTACCGCCCCTCTGGCGACAGCACGCAGCTCGAGGGAGTGAAGAGCGACGTCGAACTGCCGAGCATCACCACGCATCTGCCCATCGGCGAGTCGGATCTCGACCACGCGATCACGTTCGACCGTGTGCCGCGGGCCGACTTCCGCCCGACGGATCAGGTGACCGAGGCGATGGTGACGAAGCTCCGCGAGTCGTCGTCCAGGCGGGTCGCTACCGTCAAGGAGTTTGACAAACTCTCCACGGACATCGCCCGGTACGAGAGGCGGAAGGACGAGAAGACGATCTCGCTGGCCGAGAGCGAGTTTGAGAAGCAGTGGAACGAGGGGAAGGCGGCCGAAGACGAGGAGGAGAAGAAGCTCGAGGAGATGGAGATGCAGAAGAAGCCCGTCGTCCGCCGCGACTTTTACTTCGACGAGGCGATGAACGTCACGGTCGACTACCTGCGGGCCCTCGCCGGGTTGACGGGACTCGCCGAGACGGCGCAGGTGAAGGAGTCCACATCAGCCGTATACGAACCCGCACCGCTGCGGCTCGAACAGGCTCCGCAGCTTCCCTGATCACGCCAGTTCCGCCAGTGCGGCGAGTGAGTCGGGGTGTGCCGGGCGGAAGTGGAGGTCGCGGAAGAGCAGCGTGGGATCGACCCGCTTGTCGGCGCCGCGGCTCCGCGGAGCGGCTGGATCCCAGCGGGGTTCGGGGCTGCCCGTGAGCTGTGCCAGCCGGCCATACCACTCGCGGCGGCGGACAGGGATGCCGTCGGAAACGACGTACAGCGGCCCTGGCGTGGCCGCGGCGGCGACGCCGCAGACGACGGCCGCGGCGTCGTCGACGTGCACGAGATTCAGCCACGATTCCGGGTCGGCGGCGATCGGCAGGCCGGCCTTCAGGTCGGCGATCCGCGGCAGCCGGTCCGGCCCGTAGAGGCCCGCAAACCGCAGGGCGGTGCCCGGACCTGCCGGATGAGCTCGCAGCATCGTCTCGGCCTCGACGAGCACGCGGCCGGCCTCCCGGCTGGGATTCGGGGGTGTGGTCTCGTTCACGATGCCGCCCCCCTCATCGCCCCAGACGCCGGTGGAGCTGGAGAAGATGATCCGCGGCGGGGTCCTCGTTGGGCATGCGTGCAGCGCGTCGAGGAGTGTCCGCAGACCGGTCACGTGCACGTCGCGATGCGTGGTGCCGATCGTGCGGTCGAAGCCCACTGCCCAGAACACCGTCGCCGGGCAGCCGATACGGTCGAACAGCGGACTCCAGCCGGGGGCGGCCGCCGTGACGTCGACGATCGCCGGCTCGATGCCGAGGGCATCCAGTTCGGCGCCCCGCGCCGCCCGCCGCGTGATCCCGACGACTCGCGAGCCCGCCTCCAGCCACCGCCGGGCGACGCGTTCCCCGAGATAACCACATCCCACGACCATGCGGAGCGGACGAGCGTTCATGTCACGCACCTTCTCTGAGGGCGACCGGGACGACTCAGGCGACATCGGGAGCGGGAAACTAGCGGCTCGCCCACACCCCGGGGATGGAACGCGACGATGGTCACTGGTGGCTCCACGCGTCAGCCCTCCAGGGCCTGTGGCCGCTCGTTGGGCGTCTGCGACTCCAGCCACGACTGGAGCACCACCTGCGCGGCCACGGCGTCGGCGCGAGCCTTCTTGCGGCCGCGGGTCAGCCCTACGCCGGCGAGTAGTCCCGCCGCCTCCCGGGAACTGTACCGCTCGTCGTGAAAGGCGATCGGCAGGCCCGTGATCCGGCCCAGCCACCCCCCAAACCGCTCCACTTCGACCGACATGGCGCTGTCGGTGCCGTCGGAGTGGATCGGCAGGCCGACGACAAAGCCCACGATCTGCTCCGCGGCGGCGAGGTGGCGGAAAAATGCAGCGTCGGCCTCGCGATCGCCGATCGTCTGATGGACGCACAGGGGGCTGCAGATGATTCGCTCGGCATCGCAGATGGCGACGCCGATCCGTCGGCGGCCGTAGTCGACGCCGGCGACGCGGCCTGCCGGAATCGACCGAGGCGTTGCGTCGCTCATGGCGTCGCCGCGGCAGGGTCGGGGGGAGCAAAGCGGCCGGCCTTGAGGAACGATTCGGTCGCCCGCTGCACCGCCGGTGCCCGGAGCATCGCCGCGTGGTGCACCGGCACGACCAAGAAGTCGTGGGCACCGTCGAGTTTCGTCTCCTCGACGCGAACCACCGCGTCGTCGTCACCTTCCAGCAGCGGACTGAAGCCTGCCTGATCACCGCGACCGCCTGCCACGATGCCAAACTCACATGGCGGCACGGCGAGTTGGGGCTCCACCCGGTGCCAGTCGACGACGAGGTCGCGGGCCGCCCCCTCGGCGAGTCCCGCCAGGAATCCGACACCGCCGATCCGCCGAGCAAGATCGGAGCCGTGGTTCGGCGGGCCGAGCATCACCATGCGATCGACCCGCTCGAGGTCTTCGCGGTCGGCCAGCGACATCCAGCGCCGGACGACGAGGTTGCCGAGGCTGTGGCCCACAAAGCTGATCCGGCCGGCCTCGGGCAGGGCTGCGATCACGCGGCCGAGCGTCCGGCCGTGGGCCTCGAGGTCGGCATTCGTGCTCGCGTAGCCGACCAGCAGCACGGTGGCCTCGAGCGTGTCGCGGAGATGCTTGGCGATCGGTCGCATCGACGAGCGCCCCTCGCCGAGCCCATGGAGCACCAGGACGGTCGGCCCCTGCACGGGCGGCACCGTGCCCCGAGCCTCGAGATCCGCGAAGGTTTTCCCGCACTGCTCGGCGGTGCCCTCGCACACGGTGGTGTCGCTCGGATCGAGAATCCGGCAGCGGCCATCGGTGGGCCGCTCCTGCAGTCGCCAGTC
>CAJBSQ010000471.1 GCA_903958265.1 uncultured Planctomycetaceae bacterium | reverse complement strand
TCTTCACGCCGCTGGAGCGGCGGCCGCGGGCGGTCCTGGGGCCGTTCGTGACGGTCCTCGCCCCCTTCGCGCCGCACATCGCGGAGGAGCTCTGGGAACTGCTGGGCAAACCGGCGCCGGTCTCACTGGCAACCTGGCCCGTGGTCGAAGAGCGGTGGCTCAAGGACGACACCCTCGAGATCCCCGTGCAGATTCAGGGTAAACTCCGCGGCCGCGTGGTCGTGGCGGCCGATGCCGACGCCGAGGCGATGAAGGCGGCGGCCGCCGCCGACCCGAAGATCGCCGAGCAGCTCGCCGGCCGGCGGATTCTGAAGGTCGTCGCCGTCCCCGGGCGGCTGGTGAACTTCGTGCTCGAAGGCTGACGGCGGCAGTTCGGCTTCCGCGCCCGGTGCCGGTTCCGTACAGTGGCATTTCGTCCGCCTGCCGATCCTGCGAGGAACAACCGATGTCCGTGAAGCGTGTTCTGGCCCTCGTGCTCGGTGGCGGCCGCGGCACGCGACTCTATCCGCTCACCCGCGACCGCTCGAAGCCGGCCGTGCCGCTCGCCGGCAAGTACCGGATCATCGACGTGCCGCTGTCCAACTGCATCAACAGCGGGGTGCAGCGCATCTACGTGCTCACGCAGTTCAACTCGGTGAGCCTCCACCGGCACATCCGCCGCACCTACACCTTCGACCCGTTCAGTGGCGGCTTCGTCGAGATCCTGGCCGCCCAGCAGACGCTCGACAGCCCGGGCTGGTACCAGGGCACCGCCGACGCGGTGCGGCAGAACCTTCGCTACCTGCAGCAGCCCGACATCAAGCACGTGCTGATCCTGTCGGGTGACCAGCTCTACCGGATGAACTACGCCGACATGCTGGCGACCCACGTCGCTCACAAGGCCGACGTCACCATCGCCGGGATTCCCGTCCAGGACGAGGCAGCCGGGGCCTTGGGCATCATGCGGCTCGACGCCAACGGAAGGGTGGAAGGATTCCTCGAGAAGCCGCAGACGGCGGCGGAACTGGCGATGGTGCGGACCGATCCGTCGTGGATCGAGCGGCAGGGCATCCCGCCGCTCGGCCGCTCGCTGATGGCAAGCATGGGCATCTACCTCTTCGACCGCGACTGCCTGCTCGACCTCCTCACCAAGACCGACTACCAAGACTTCGGCAAGGAGGTGTTTCCCACCGCCATCCGAGCCAAACACGTGCAACTGCACCCCTTCGACGGCTACTGGGAGGACATCGGCACGATCCGCTCGTACTTCCAATGCAACCTCGACCTGGCGGGCACAAATCCACCTTTCGACCTCGTCAACGCCGAGGCACCGATCTACTCCCGCGGGCGGTTCCTGCCGCCATCGCGGATCGGCGGTGCGAGCATCCGCGACAGCCTGGTGTCTGACGGCTGCGTGATCGGAGCGGGGGCGGTGATCGAGAACAGCGTGATCGGCCTACGGTGCCTGATCGGCAAAAACGTGGTGATCCGCGACTCGGTGGTCCTCGGCAACGACTTCTACGAGACCGACCATGGCCTGGCCGACGGCGTGGCCCGCGGTCTGCCGCCGCTGGGCATCGGCGACGACACGATCATCGCCGGGGCGATCATCGACAAGAACGTCCGCATCGGCCGTCGCGTGCGGATCGTCAACGAGCACGGCTGGGTCAACACGGCGGACGACGACCGGTTCACGATCCGCGACGGCGTGGCTGTGATCCCGAAGGATGCGGTGGTGCCAGACGGCTGGCTGCCCGAGCCGGCCTTCGTCAAGCCGACGTAGACCGCATCCGGGATACGCGCATCGGCGGTTTTTGCCGCCCCCGAGCCGGCGATGCACGGACGTCGAATGCGCTCTAGCGGCGGGTCCGCCAGCCGGGCGTCTCGGCCAGCGGTACTGCCACCGCAGACTGCTCGCCGAGCGTCGATGCGTCTCGTGTGAGCTCCGGTGGGCCGGTGATTATCTCACCAGTGCCGCTGGCCTCGTCACCGCTGTCGGGCTCGCTGTCAGCGACCACCACCAGCACGCTCTGCGGGTCGATCGAGTCGCCGACCTCCTCGGCCGCCGCAGCCGTCTCGACGGCAGGATCGGCGAGCGTCGGCTCTCCCTGCCGGCCTCGTTCGCTGCGGCCCAGCGCCGTGGCGATCATCTTGGAGCCGCCGCTCCCCGACATGACGAGTTGCGGCCATGGGCAGGGTGCCGCGCCGAGAGGCAGGATGCCGTTGCTGCGGGCACGGAAGTCGTTTTGGGGCGACGACCCGTTGGGCACGGGGCCTGAGTAGTCATACGGGTCGGGGCACATCGTGCACCCGGCGAGCACTGCCGCGGCCGCGGCCACGGCAACGCGGCCGCCAAGCGACGCGGCAAGTCGGCACCTGCGGTCCATGAAACCCCGTCTTTCCCCGACGGAGCGGGCCGGCCGGGTTTCCCCGGCGCGTGCCCGCCCGCCACCAGCGGCTGCTCCCCTCCCCCACGACCCGCAGTATTCATCGGACCGTCACGACCCGGTTCTTCAGCATTTCAGCACGGCCCAAAAACCGCCGCGAAAAGGCCTGCGGCAGAGCACGGGTGATTTCCCCGTAGGTGCAGGTTTCCGAGCTGCATCACACCGACCGTCGAGCCCATGCGGCGCAGGTAAAAAACCTGCGGCTACGGATGCACCACGCCAGCCGGCACCGCTCTTCGTAGGTGCAGGTTTCCTACCTGTCACAACTGCCGTCGAGCCCATGCGGCGCAGGTAAAAAACCAGCGGCTACGGAGGCACCACGCCAGCCGGGGCACCGCTCCTCGTAGGTGCAGGTTTCCTACCTGTCACAACTGCCGTCGAGCCCATGCGGCGCAGGT
>CAJBSQ010000470.1 GCA_903958265.1 uncultured Planctomycetaceae bacterium | reverse complement strand
GCTTCGCCACCTACCAGGCCTCGACCGGCGTGCGGTTGCTCAACCCCACCACGGAGCAGACCGCCGTGACCACTGGCGCCGGCTACGACGCGGCTTCCACGAACGACAATATCCGGCTCGACCTCGCCGCCGACGAGGCGGTCACCGGCCACTCCAGCAACACCCTCCAGATCGCCAACGCGAGCGGCGCCTCCCGGACCGTCACCAACACCGGCAGCGGCCTCTATGCCGCCAACGGGCTGCTCTTCAGCGGCGCCGATCCGATCGTGGTCACGGGCGGCCAGATCACGGGCGTGGCCGGCACGAGCGGTGAAGACGTGGTCATCCACTCGATCAACACCGCGGGCGTCACGATTCGGACGCCGGTGACCAATACGGGCACCAACACGCCGTCCCGCCCAGGCTGGATCGTCTACAACGGCCCCGGCAATATCCGACTCGAGGGGGCCCAGACGCTCGGCCAGCAGGTTGTCGGATCGGGCACGTTCTTCGGCGGCATCTCCTTCAACGGCACCGGCACCACCACGATCGCCTCCACGATCGTGAGCAGCTCGAACATGTTCGTGAACAAGGGCACGGTGAAACTCGACACCGGCGCCTCGTGGACCAACACGCCCCGGCTCCAAGTGGCGGGTGGGGCGACATTCGACCTCAACGGCATCACCGCCACGGGCTCCACGAACCGGTTTTCCGACATCGCCCCCGACTATCAGGTGAGCGGTGCCGCAGCCGGCTACATGCCGGTGGGCGGCGAGGTCACGAACTCCGGCACCACGACCGTCGATCTCGTGCTCGCCAGTTCCGGCGGGGCCACCTCGCAGCCGTTTTTCGGCGTGATCTCCGGCAACCTCAACATCGTCGTCGATAAGGGCGGGAGCAACACCCAGTCGCTGGGCAATGCGAACACCTACACCGGCAGCACGCAGGTCCGCTCCGGGGTGCTCAACATCGCCCGTGGCGGCAGGTTACCGGCGACGACCGTCGTCACGCTCGGCAACCTGACCACGGCTACCAGCGCCTTCCTCACGATGGGGGACGGCAACGGGAGCACCAACGGGCCAACGCGGATGGAGATCGCCGGGCTCTACAACATCGGCAGCGGCACGAACTACGTGCAGAACCAGGGCTCCAACATTAGCCAGCTCACGCTCAATATTTCCGCCGGCACCGATAACGTTTACTCGGGCAACCTCGGGGCGGCGATCGTCACCAACGGCAGTGCGCAGAACCTCTTCGGCCTCCGCAAGATCGGCTCGGGCACGTTTGAACCGACCGGCGCGATCGTCAACTACTCCGGCGGCACCGTGATCGAGGGGGGCGTGTTCCGGATCTCGTCCGACTCGAAGCTCGGTCAGATCGGCTCGCTCACGGGCACGGCGGGCAGTTCGGGCTCGCCGCAGGCTCCGATCTCGGCCTTCGCCAATAGCCTGATCCTCAACGGCGGGGCCCTTCAGGCCACGACGACCGCGAACTTTATCCTCGACTCAAAGCGGGGCATCGGCCTCGGCCCGACTGACGGAGCCACCGGCGGCACCGGCACGCTGACCGTCGATTCAGGTGTCACGCTGACCTACGGCGGCATCATCGCCTCGGCCGGCAACACCGGCACGCAGACGCTCGTCAAAAATGGCCTCGGCACGTTGGCGCTCAATGGCGCGAACACGTTCACCGGGAACACGCAGCTCGACGCTGGCACGCTCAGCGGCACCGGTTCGCTCGTGAGCAGCCTTGCCG
>CAJBSQ010000469.1 GCA_903958265.1 uncultured Planctomycetaceae bacterium | reverse complement strand
GTCGCCAGTGCCGTCGCCAGTGACGAGCACGGCTCCGGTCATGCCCCGGAGATCGGCCACAACGCCCCAGCGGGCGTCGCTCAGAAAGACTTCGAGAGCCCGGCCTGGTTTCAGACCGACCTCGCCGTCTGGTCGTTCGCGGTCTTCCTGGCCCTGTTGGCCCTGCTGACAAAGTTTGCCTGGAAGCCAATCATGCAGGGGCTGGAAAAGCGCGAAGACGGAATCGCCCGGCAGATTGCCGAGACGAAGGCTTCCAACGAGGAGGCCAAGCGGATGCTCGCCTCGTACGAGCGGCGGCTTTCCGAAGCCTCGGAAGAGGTTCGAGGCATGCTCGAGGAGGCCCGGCGCGACGCCGACACCACCCGCCAGTCGATCGTCGCCGAGGCCCGCAAGGCAGCCGAGGAAGAACTCTCCCGGGCCACCCGTGAGATCCGACTCGCCAAGGATGACGCCCTCTCGCAGATCGCCGAGAAGGCTGGCCATCTCGCCGTCGAGGTTGCCGGAAAGTTTCTTCGCGACAAGCTCGGCCATGACGACCAGGCGAGGCTTGTGCG
This sequence comes from uncultured Planctomycetaceae bacterium, assembly GCA_903958265.1. Lineage (GTDB taxonomy): Bacteria > Planctomycetota > Planctomycetia > Pirellulales > UBA1268 > QWPN01. Next base: position 1,203 of record CAJBSQ010000469.1, on the reverse strand, counting down.
GGATTCGGTCGCCAGCCTCTCGAATCTGCCCAGCGTGAACTGACAACACCCCGACGGGCCCGGAGTGGCACACGCGATGAGCATGCAGCACCATCCGAAATCAGAGAAACGGCACGTTGACATCGACGTCGACCGCGTGGCGAAGATCTACGCCCAGGCCGTCGTCGAGGCCGCCGACGCCGCCAACTGTCGCCGTGAGGTGCTCGCCGAGTTAGGTAGCCTGGCCCGCGAGGTGCTGCCGAAGGTGCCGCAGGCCGAGGCCGTGTTCTCGTCGCCCAAAGTCTCCGCCGAGGAGAAGGCGGCGATGATCGACAAGATCGCCAAGGGGCGGCTCCTGCCGACAACCGTTCATGCCCTCCACGTGCTCGCCCGCCACGGCCGACTCGGCATTCTGGCCCCGATCGTCGACGCGGCCGAGTGCCTGGCCGATGAACTCGACGGTCGTAAGCAGGCGACGTTCACCACGGCGATGCCTCTCGACACCACCGAGCAGGAGCGGATCGTCGGGGAGTTGGAGCGGACGGTGAAGTCGCCGCTCACGGCGTCATTCGTCGTTGACCCCTCGATCATCGGTGGCCTCGTCGTCCGCATCGGCGACACCATCTACGATCAGTCGGTCGCCACAAGCCTCGCCCAACTCGGCGGCCGTCTCCAGCAGCGAAACATCCAAGCCATCCAAAACCGGGAGTACTCATGGCACACCTGACCGACGAAATCGCATCCGTTCTTCGCGAGGAAATCGTCCGCTACCAGTCGGGCATCGACGTCCGGGAGGTCGGCCGCGTGCTTGAGGTGGGCGACGGCATCGCCCGCGTCTGGGGCCTCTCTGGCGTGATGGCAGGCGAAATGGTCGAGTTCCCCGGCGGGATCATCGGCTTGGCGTTCAATCTCGAAGAGAACTCGGTCGGCGTGATCATTCTCGGCGACTACCTGAAGGTCACTGAGGGGGACGAGGTGAAGAGCACCGGCCGGTTGCTCTCCGTACCAGTGGGTGACGCGGTGATCGGCCGCGTGCTCGATCCGCTCGGCAACCCGCTCGACGGCAAGGGGCCGGTGGTCACCGATCTCCGCCGCCCGGTGGAGACGCTCGCCCCTGGCGTGGCCGAGCGGTCGCCAGTTCGCGAGCCAATGCAGACGGGCATCAAGGCCGTCGACGCCATGACGCCGATCGGTCGCGGCCAACGCGAGTTGATCATTGGCGAC
>CAJBSQ010000468.1 GCA_903958265.1 uncultured Planctomycetaceae bacterium | reverse complement strand
GGTGGTCCCGCCGCCGCGAGCGACGACACGTGGACGAATACCGGAGGAGAACCGAGGTCGGCACAGGCATCGGCGAGCTGGCCGACGGCCGTGCCGTTGATCGAGAACAGTTCGGAACGGGATCGGGCGGCGCAGAGTCCGCCGGCGTTGAAGACCGCGTCGCAGCCCTCCAGCTCCCGCCGCCATGCGGCAACGTCGGCGAGCGAACCGGTCACCAGCCGCACGCCGTCGCGGCGGAGGTGGCTGGACCGGGACGGCGAGCGGACGAGGCAGCGGACCTCGCAGCCCCGGTCGAGCAGGGAGTCGACGAGGTTTCGGCCGATGAAACCGGTGGCGCCGGTCACGAATGCGGTGCGCATGAGGAGTGCCCGAGATGGCTCGTGGCGGATTTCCTGCCGCCTCGAGGCCGAACCGATCTCCATCAACAGTGACTGGCGGATTTCAAAACGCAAACCCGCCGGCGTCCGCGGTGGCGGCACCTACGGTTTTCGCGGCTGCGGTTGCGGTTCTACGTCGGTGAACGGCGGGCGTTCAAACGGTATGTCGGGGCCCATGCGGGGGTCGTCCGCGGCGGTGAGGAGGGCGTCGAGCTGGGCGGCGAGTCGGCCGCGCGGGCCGGCATGATCGGGGTCGGCGGCGAGGTTATGGATCTGGTCGGGGTCGGCCCGAAGGTCATAGAGTTCCTCTCTGGGCCTGGGGCCGAAGGCATAGTCCGCCAGCCATCGCCACTCGGGCTCGGTTCCGTGCCGCACGAGCCAGGCCTTCGTGGGGCCGGCATCCATGTCGGGGTAGGCGGCGCGGGTGTCGTGCTCGAGCACTTCGGCGTCGGCATCGGCCCCGGCCACTGCGATCCCCGGCCGGCCCAGCGGCAGCCGGTCGGGGGCGAAGTTGCGGATGTAGAGATGGTCTGCCGTGCGGACCGCCCGCATCGGGTAGGGGAGATTGCCGTCGCGGGCTATGTCGACGTGCCGCTCGCGGCCGGTGATCACGAACGTGCGGGCGGGGTCAATCTGGCCGCTCTCCGCGGCGAGCAGCTGCGGCATCAGGCTCTGGGCCGTCATGCCCTTAGGCCGCGTCACGCCTCCGATCTCGAGAAACGTCGGAGCGAGGTCGGGAAGCGACACGAAGTCATCGACAATCCGGCCAGGTGTGCCGCCGGGCACGCGGGCGACCAGGGCCACCGCGGTGCCGTGGTCGTGGAGTTCGCACTTGCCCGCGGGCACCCCCGGCATGCCGTGGTCGCCGCTGACGACGATGAGCGTGCGATCGAGCATGCCCGCGGCCTCGACTTCGGAGACGAGCGCCGCCACGTAGGCGTCTACGGCCTGCACCTCCCCGAGATAGTCGGCCACGTCTTCGCGAACCTCGAGCACGTCGGGTAGAAATGCCGGCATCCTGCCGCGGAGCGAATCGGGGTCGATGCCCCAGAGAGCCTTGCCCGATCCCTTCACCCACTTGCGGTGCGTGGTCGTGGGGCCGCAGAAAAAGAGCCACGGTTCCGCGTCGCGCACCCCGGCCTCCCCGAGGAACTCGGTGAAGTTCTCCCGGATCTCACCGATCACCCGCTCCCGGGCGTCGTCGAGGGTGGCCCCCTCGCGAAGCATGCGAGTCACGTGCTCGGAAAAGTCGTTGGGAAGCCGACCTGCCTTCTCGAACGCCCTCCGCTGGCAGCCGAACGGGGCGTCGGCCGGCTCGCCCGGGCTCCAGACCTTGTAGGCCTTACCGATCCGGTAGCCGGCCTGCTCCAGCAGCAGCGGAAAGGAGGGGATCGCGTCGTCCCAGACGGCGTTGCGGAGGATCGCGCCCCGCCCGCACTGGAAGAAGTGTCGCCCGGAGAGCAACGCCGACCGGGAAGGCGTGCACGAGGGCGAGCTCACGAAGGCATGGCGAAACAGCACGCCCTCGCGGGCGAGCCGGTCGATTGCGGGCGTGGAGACGACGTCGTTGAGGCCGGGACGACCGTCGAGACCGCGGTAGCAGGAGGCGTAGCGGCCCCAGTCGTCGGCGAACACGAAGAGCACGTTCCACCGCGGCGCCGTGGCCGCGGTCGGTTCGGCAGCGCGGCCTCCGGCAGACACCATGAGGCAGGCGATGACCACCGTCAGGCCGCGGGCAGCCACCATCGATTCTTCTCCGTCGAGGACGAGATGCACAATCTGGCGGTGACGCATCATACTACGGCCCTGCGATCCGCGGCCCAGGCGTTTCCCATGCGACTCACGTTCATGATCTCCGGTGGTGTTGCCGGCACGATCCGCGGCTGCCGCATCGATACCGCCGGGCTGCCGCCGCCCGAGCGTGGCGGACTCGAGGCGCTTGTGATCGCCAGTGGTCTCGTGGCCTCGTTCGAGCGGTTCGTGGCGGCGGCCCGCGACCGCCGGCAGTACGACCTCGCCATCGAGCGGACCGACCTGTTCGTTCGCGTGTCGTGCGACGATGCCTCGCTGCCGGAACCGGCCCGGCCGCTCGTCGCCGAACTCTCGCGGCGAGCGACTCCGCAGCCCCTGACGTTTACCGTGCCGGCCTCGGCCGAGGGGAGCGGGGGAGCGTCGCCGGCCGCCGGCCGGCGCGAGGTTCTGCCAGCGCTGCAGTCAAAACCTCAGCCCGGCACATGGGGGCGGTTCATCGGTGACGTGGTGGCGAGGTGGGAGCCCGACGGCCGTGACATGACCCTCGTCGATCCGTTTGGGTACGTCGATCCGCGGGCCGTAGGGTGGGATGCCCCCGCGGGCGCGGTCGTCAACGGCGCGAGCATCCCCCGGGCCTTCTGGTCGCTGATCGGCGGGCCGTTTGAAGGCCGCTTCCGCAACGCCTCCGTCGTGCATGACGTGGCCTGCGTGGTCCGCGACCGACCGTGGCAGGAGGTGCACCGCATGTTTCACGACGCCTGCCGCTGTGGCGGCGTGGGGGCGGCGAAGGCCACCGCGATGTACTTCGCCGTCTTTCGGTTCGGGCCGCGGTGGACGGTCGAGGAGCGGAGAAGCATCGTCGCCGGCCAGGCCCACGTGGAGCGGGTGGTCCGAGATGAAACACCGCCGGCTCCCACCGAGGCGGACGTGCGTGCGGTCGACGACTACTTCGCGACCCACGACGTCGCCCCCGACGCCGTGCCCACGCTCGTGATTCCCGGAGTGGGCCGATGACTGGTTTTGCCGGGCGGTCGGCGAGCGAGATCCTGCGGCCGTACCTGCCGGCGGCGGCGCTCGACCACGTGGAGCGGGCGATCGCCGGCTTGGCGGTCGACCTTCGCGTGGTGCGGCCACGACGGACGAAACTCGGCGACCACCGGCCGCCGCCGGCGCCCCTCAGGCCGCACCGGATCACCGTGAACGCCGACCTCAATCCGTATGCGTTTCTCACCACGCTGCTCCACGAGGTGGCGCATGCGGCGACGTGGGAACGGCACCGGCCGCGCCGCCGACTGCGTCCGCATGGGCCGGAGTGGAAGCAGGAGTTTTCCGCGGTGCTCGCCCCGGTGGTGGCGGCGGGGGTGTTTCCCGACGAACTCGCGGCGGCGGTGACCCGGTCGCTGTGGAATCCCGCGGCGGCGACGTGCAGCGACCGCGAGCTTTTACTGGCGCTTGCCCGCTACGATCGGCCGCCGGAAGGCCGCGTGCGGGTGGAAGACTTGCCCGACGGCGCCTGGTTTCGGATCGATGGCCGGCATCTCTTCCGCGCCGGGCGAATCGTGCGAACGCGGCGGCGATGCTTCGAGGTTGGCACCGGCCGCGAGTATCGCGTGCACGGGTTGGCGTTTGTGGAGCCACTCTCCATGGAGCCGACCCTCACCGTGCCGCGTCGTCGAGGGCGACGCACGTGAGCCGGCGCGGGCCGCGGACGAGGATTCGGTCGCCTGCGACAGCCGGATGGGCGTAGGTCGATTGCCCCGGCGGGAGGATCTGCAGCCGGGCAAGAATCCTGAGGTCGTCGGCGCGTGGGTCGAGCAGCACGAGCTCACCCTTGTCGGTGAAGGCGAGCACGCGTTCGGACGAGGCGACGAGCGACACGTGGCCCGTCAGCGAGCGATCGAACCGTACCCAGATGGGCGTGAGGTCCTTCGCCGCCAGGCAATGCACCTTGCCCTTCACGATGCCGATGATGCGGTCGCCCGAGACGACCGGCGTGTGCATGTCAGGGGCGAGTCCCGTTCCCTGCGGGCCCTGGTTGCCGTCATGGTCGACGAAGCGTGTGCCGTTGTTCTCCGTGCAGACCACCACTCCGTCAGCGAGCACGAGCGGCGTGGGCACGTTGAAGTCACCCGGGATCTTCGGCAGGACGGTCCAGAGTCGCTCGCCCGACGCGGCGTCCCAGCCGCCGAGGCTCTCCGCGTCGAACCCGACGACCTGCCGACGACCGCCGTGGTCGCAGACGACGAACGACGAGAACGCCGCCGCACCGCCCGGTGCCCGCCAGATCACGTCACCGGTGACGGGATCGAGAGCCACCACCGAGGCCTCGGAGCCACCCGGGTTTACGATCAGTCTGCCGTCGACGATGAGCGGCGACGAGCAGACGCCCCAGACGAGTTCCGACGTCGCGACGAAGTCGTGCCGCAGGTGCCGTTCCCAGAGGACGCGGCCGTCGATGAGATTCACGCAGTGGAGGTGGCCGAATGCCCCGAGCAGATACACGCGGCCGTCGTGAACGAGTGGCGTGGCGCGGGGGGAGTTGCCGTAGTCGAGCCGTCCCTCCGCTGGATACTCGACCGTCCAGACCCGTTCTCCCGTGGCGGCGTCGAGTCCGTGGAAGACATCGTGCCGGTCCTCCGCGTCGCGGTCACCGACAAACACCATCCCGTCTGCCACGGCCACACCCCCGAGCCCCTCATTGAAGAGCGGCCGCTTCCAGATCACAACCGGCTTGGCGGGCAGCGTGTCGGGCAACCAGGCGACCTGAGCGTCGCGATGGTGTCCTCGCCAGCCGGGCCAGGCGGAGGCTGCGGGCGGGCGGGCCGCGGCAGGCTTTCTGCCGGCCTCGTCGGGAAGCCGCTCAAAGCCGCCCTTTGACTCGATCGCCATCTGGAGGAGCGGCAGCGTCTTCGTTTGCAGGAGCGCGGCGAGCACGCGGTCGCGGTCATCGAGGTCACCGGCCGCGAAGGCCGTGATGAACGGCACCTCGGCGGTCTCGCCGATCACCCGCAGGTCGCCCTTCTTCACAGTGCCGCAGCCTTCGAGCAGCGGCTGAGCGTAGCTCGAGATGATGGTCGCCGTCGGCGGTCCGCCCTGCGATGCGGCCTCGAGCACGGCGGCCGCGCCGGCACTGCACGAGACCACCGTAGGGCAGTCCGCCGGCAGGTTGAGCTGGTGCGCGGCAAGGAGTGCACGAGCCGCCGCGTGCTTCTCATCGCAGTCGGCCGGCCCGAGCAGGATCCGGTGCCCCTTCAGATCGGTGAGCGCCTGGGCCACATCAGCGGTGTGGACCACCACGAGGCCGCGCTGCGTGGTGGTGCCGTCGCGGCCCACGAGCGCCGCAATCGGTACGACGTCGAGGCCGAGCCGGCCGGCGTCGGACTCCACGACCGATCGCTTGCCGATCACGAGGTCGAAGCCGCCGTTGGTGAAGGCATCGAGCGACTCGCCGAATCGCACCGCGACCTCGCGGCCGAGCGACTCGCCGAGAAACGAGGCCAGTTGCTCATAGTCGCGCTGGGCATGGCCCTGCACGCACGGACACGAGAGCTGCTTCGCCAACGGGTCCATGACCGCGAGCCGGAGCGGCTCGGCGGCGGGCGATCGCCCGGCCACGAGGGTGGCTCCCAGGAGGATCACGGCGGTGAGCCGGCCGCCCGAGATCACGACTTCTTCTCCAACACGAGGACTCGCCCGCGATTGATGTCGAGGTAGTAGAGGGTGGCGCCGTCCGTCGACAAGCCGATCGATGAGTTCTTACAGCCAGACTGGACGTTGGCTGACGCGAGGACTTCCACGAGCGTGCCGTCGGCCGCAAACTGCTTCACGAGGCCGTTGGATTCGGAGAGCAGCAGGCTGCCGTCGGGCCCGGGGCAGGCGTTCATCGGGTTGCAGCAGCCGCCGAACCCTTTCCTGATGTCGGTTCGGCAGGCCTCGCCGAAGGTCCGCAGCGGCTCACCGTCGAGGGCATACACGGCCACGTGGTGGCGGCCATTCTCGGCGATCACGAGGGCGTCGCCGACCACCTGCACGTCCATCTGACCGCAGCAGCCACGCAGGCCGTCCACGATCTTCTCGGGAGTGGAGAAATCCCGGCCACACCGCCACACGCCGTAGCCATAGCCCGTCGGTTCGTTGGCGACGAGAAACAGATGGTCAGCGGAAGCGGCCACGCGGTGGATCGCGCGGGCTTTGGCGAGGCCCTTGTCGATGGCCGTCTCGGTCGCGGCGTCGCTGGGCGTTCGTGCCTCAAACGACCGGACCATCATCATCACCTGAACGAGCTCCCGTTGCTGTCGGGGTGTCCGCTCCTCTTCGGGCACCTGCTCCAGAGCAGCCTGCGCCTCGACCAGTCGCTCGCACGTCTGCCGAGTGGCCTCCAGCTGCTCGCGATGCTGCTCGACCATCTCCTCGCGGAGTTGAGCCAGTTCGTCAGCGGTCATCTGGAAGTGCGGGGCAGCCGCCTCGGCGACCTGTTCACCGTCGGCGGAGAAGACCACGACCCGGTCTTCCCCCACCGCGATCACGGCGCCGTCGGGTGCGACCGTGACACCCTTGCAGGAAAACGGGAGCGGCGCGGAGCGGGATGCCTCCCCCGACGCGTCGAGCCAGGTGAGCTGGTTGGTCGGCGGCAGCTTCCCCGCGTTGCCGGCGAGTCTCAGCAATGAGGCCACGGCTCCGATCAGCGACGTCTCGCCGTACCGCTCGCCGGCACCGGTCGCGATCACGATGCCGCCATGAGCGAGCGGATGAAAGGCGAGGATCTGACCCGCGTCGGCCGGCGCATCGATCGCCCTGACCTCGCGAAAGGCCGCCGTCTTGCGGATGGCCGCGAGGTTGCCCTGCTCAACCGCCTGCTCCTTGTGGAACTCCTCGATGAGCTTCCGTTGTTCGATCGCCTCTTCGGACTCCGGTTCCTCGACGGGCTGTTCGGCGGCAGTCGCCCCGGCCACCGGCCGGCCGGTCGCCGGGGCGGGTTCATCGTGTGAGTCGTCGGCACCGGCGGGCAGCGACGCCATGACCGCGAAAGCGATGAGCCAGGGCTGGAGCGTGCGTGACATGATCGTCCTCCCCTCTCCTCGGAAGGCAGTTTCCGAAGTGGCCACTGCCGGGGGGGAGTCTACCGCATCGGGCCGAACCGCGGCATGCGGAGCGCGGGCGGTCCGATCCGCAGACGGAAAAACCCGCGGCGGCGGCAGAGCCGACGGCGAGATGCCCGTGCG
>CAJBSQ010000467.1 GCA_903958265.1 uncultured Planctomycetaceae bacterium | reverse complement strand
GTGCCCCAGAGGAGCTTCTTGCCGGTCCGCTGCTGCTGCTGGAGCAGGCGGTCGGCGACGGCGTCAAAGTGCTGGTTGCTCTCGGCGAGCGTCGCCCCGTCGGGCGCCACGTCGCGGTCGTGGAAGCAGTAGTAGTCGCAGCCGAGCTTCTCCAGAAACTCAAAGGCCACGTCGACGCGTGCCAGTGCGGCCTGAAGCGGATCGCCGCTCTTCTCCCAGGGGCGGATCATCGTGCCGGGGCCGAAGGGGTCGCTGCCGGTGCCGCGGAAGGCGTGCCAGTAGGAGACGGCGAACCGGAGGTGCTCCCGCATGGGCTTGCCCTCCACGAGCGCGTCGGGGTCGTAGTGGCGGAAGGCCAGCATGGACTTCGAACCCGGGCCCTCGTACGTGATCCGGCCGATCCCCGCAAACGCCTCAGCCATCGATGTCGTCTCCTTGGTGAATCACGGTCCGAGCGGTAGGTATAGCGGGATTGCCCAGCAGTGTCGCGGGGCGTGAGGGCGTCAGCGAGCGACCCGGGCCAGCCATCGGCGGCCGCCGTCGGGGAACCACTCGATCAGCCCCGCGAGTAGGCCGACCTTCCGCGGCACGACGAGCTCGGCGGTGCGGCGGCGGCAGGCATCGAATACCCGCGAGACGAGCATGTCGGGATCGAGCTGCGAGAGGCTCGTGGTGCCGCCGGGCGCCGTCGCCTGGGCGGGTAGGCCGGCGGCGGCGGCCTCCTCCAGGTAGCGGGTCGCGGCCCGCTCGGCGGCGGGATCATCGGCGGCGCGGGCGATCGGCCCGGACGACACCAGCAGCACGTGCGCCCCGCGGGGAGCGAGTTCCAACCGCACGGCATCGGTGAACGCCGCGAGCGCCGACTTCGCCACGCTGTAGGGGCCCAGGAACGGCATCACGATCTTGCCGGCCAAACTTCCTATATAGACAAGGTGCCCCCGAGCCGCGGCGACGTCGTCGGCGACGGCCCGGGTGAGTTCGGTCGCCGCGAAGAGATTTGCCGTGAGGTACTCGCGGAGGAGGTCGTCACCCGCGTCGAGGATCTTCGCCCGCCCGGAGCGGCCGACGCAGCAGAACACGTCGTCGATCCCGCCGAGAAGCCGCAGGCTCTCGCCCGCCACCCGGTTGCCCTCCCCTGCCCTGCCAAGGTCGGCCGTGATCCCATGCAGGGCCGAGGTCGCCTCGCCGGCCCGATCGCAGGTCTCGAGCGCCCGCCGCACGCCGTCGGGCGACCGGCCGACGATCAGCACGCGGGCCCCGTCCCGGGCAAGTCGACGGGCGAGCACAAGGCCGAAACCGGCCGTGCCGCCCGTCACGATCACCCGTCGATCACGCCACATGAGGTTCCTCGGCCGTGGAGTCTACCCAGGAGCAGACTCCGATCCGAACACGATCCTCGCGAGCGGCCGAGTCGTGAGAGGCTGGTAGGGAAGTGCCTGTCATCCCACGTTCCGAAGACATGCCAGCCAGCCCAGTAGACTCGGCGAGCCAAACCCCCGCCCCACTTCACGAGTTCGGGACAGCATCATGGATAGGAATGGCGTGAGTCGCAGGATGTTTATGACCGGAGTTGCCGCCGCCTCGGTGCGCGTCGCAGGGGCGGATGCCGCTCCTCGCGACGACCTGATCGGCCATGTCGGTCGCGTTTCGGGAGAGTGGGATCAGGGCCTCTTCACACGGCTCCTCGGCCATGCCAATGCCTTCAAGGAAGGGGACGAGATCATCGGCGTGGCCGCCCCGGACGAGGCTCGACGGCAGGCCGCCCGGGGGCTCCTCAGGCAGACGAGGCTCCGCGACATCGACGCCCATCCCCCCTTCTCCGACGCGCTGTCCGCCGCGCTTGCGGCGGATCTCGATGCCGCCGCCCAGGAGCAGACGGCTGCCTGGACGTTCGACCAGCTTGCCGCTTTCCTGCTCGGCAGCACGGAGGCCGAGATCAAGGCCATCATGCCAGGCCTCTCCAGCGACGTGATCGCCTGCGTCGTGCGACTCCTGACCAACGAGCAGCTGGTGCGCATGGGCGACACGATCTTCAACCCGCTTCCAGGTACGCGGATCGGCGGCCGTGGCTGCCTCGCCGCCCGGCTCCAGCCGAACTCCCCCACCGACGACCCCGACGACATCCGCTGGCAGGTCTTCGACGGCTGGTCGTATGGCGTCGGCGACGTGGTGCTCGGCACCAACCCGGTCTCGAGCGAGCCGGCGAGCGTCAGGGCTGTCTCCGATACGCTCCGAGGCGTGCTCGAAGCCTTTGGGCTCGAGAACATCATGCCCCACTGCGTGCTGGCCCACATCGACGTGCAGGCCGAGGTGGATGCCGCGGCCCCGGGCAGCACCGGCGTCTGGTTTCAGAGCATCGCCGGGGGTGATGCGGCCAATGCCACGTTCGACATCACGCTCGAAAAGATGCTCCGCCACGCCGACGCCCGCCGCGGACCGTGGGGACTGTACTTCGAAACCGGCCAGGGGGCCGACTTCACCAACGGCCACGCCCAGGGCGTCGACATGGTGGTGCACGAGTCGCGAAAGTATGGCTTTGCCCGGCTGCTCGCCCGCCGGGTGGCGCGGGCCTGTGGGGTCGAGCCGTGGGTGCATCTCAACGACGTGGCCGGCTTCATCGGGCCCGAGGTCTTTCGCACCCGCGAGCAACTCGTTCGCTGCTGCCTCGAAGACCTCGTGATGGGGAAGCTGCACGGTCTCTGCATCGGCCTCGACGTCTGCGCCACGCTCCACATGGACGTCTCACTCGACGATATCGACTGGTGCCTGGATCAGGTGCTGCCTGCCCGGCCGGCGTACCTCATGGCCCTGCCGACGAAAGTCGATCCCATGCTCGGGTACCTCACGACCGGCTTCCAGGACCACGTGCGGCTTCGCCGCCGGTTCGGCTGCCGCGGTGAGCCGCGGATGGAGCGATTCTTCCAGCGGCTCGGCGTGCTCGACGACGAGGGGAATCCCGGACCCACCTTCGGCGATCCGGGGCACGTGCACCTGCAGTATCGCCGGGCCCTCGGCGACGGCCGCGGCGACGACGCCATCCGGGCCGAGGGGCGTCGCGAGATGGAGGCGGTGCGACGGCGGGGCGTGTTTCTCGCCGAGGGGCACGGCCCCCGGCCTGAAGACCTCGAGACCGCGCTCGACGTCACGATTCGCAGGATCTACGCCGACGCCAAGCAGAGCATCTGGGCGGAGTTCGACGATGCCTTCCGGCGATCGCAGGCGGGCTCGATCATGCTGTTCACCGAGTCGGCCGAACGCCGCGACTACATCCTTCATCCCACCACGGGCGAGCGGCTTGTCGCGGCGTCAGTGGCCGCTGTCGATGCCGAGCGTGAGGCTCAGGAGGCGGCCTGTGACGTGCAGGTGGTCGTGTCGGACGGGCTCAATCCGCTGGCGATCATGGACCTCGGACAGTTCGAACCGTTTTTGGCGGCAGTGCACGACGGCCTCGTGGTGGCCGGTCATTCCCCCGCGACGCGGCGAATGCTCGTGACCTCGGGCCGCGTCCGCATCGGCTACCGGATCGGAGAGCGGCTGTTTGGTGGGCTCTCGGGCCCTCGGGCGGTGCTGCACGTCGTCGGTGAGCGACCGGGCACCGGCCACCACACGTTCTCCGTCTACATCACCTGCCGTCGGGGTGACGAGTGGGCCGTGGCGGGTGCGACCGACCACCAGCACACCCGCGTGGTGGCGGGGATCGCCACCACGGCCCTCGACCCGCGGATCGGGGCGGCCGATGTGCTGCGAGTGCTCGACGCCATGTGGACGAAGACGTGAGCCCGAGGCAGGCGGCCGAGAGCCTTCAGGCGGCCGCGTCGAGAATCACGCCGTTGCACCAGACCCGCACCTGCCGGCTGCGGGCATAGGCGAGCGACTCCCGCGAACATGCCTCGCAAGCGACGAGCGGAACCGCAACGAGGCCGGCCTGCTGCAGGATGCCGGCCCGCCTTGCAGCGCGATCGATGTCATCGGTGTCACACGTGATGGAAACCTCCACGACGACGTGGCTGGCGACGCCATCGATGACGCCCGTCGCAATCGCGTCTGCCCGTAGCACTTCGTCGGCCTCGCCGGCATCAACGGCCTGCTCGATTGCCTCGAGCACCTCGTCGTTTCGCAGCAGCTTGCCTCGCCGCATCAGCCGGCCGAGGTATGACGTCAGTCGATCGCGAAACTGCATCTCAAACGTCCGCCCCAGCACGGCGTCCAGGCGAGTCGCCTGCCGGCCCCCCTCCACGACCAGCGATTGAGTCACCTGAGTGAGCGCCGCGAGTTGAACCTCGGTGCGGGTCTGCGCCTGCGTTAGTTTTACGACCTGGGACTCGGTGCGTGTCTGCGCGAGCGTGAGTTCGGCGACCTGGGCCTCGGTGCGTGTCTGCGCCTGCGTCAGTTCCGCCACCTGGGCCTCGGTGCGAGCCTGGGCCTGCGCGAGTCCCGCTACCTGGGCCTCGGTGCGTGTCTGCGCCTGCGTCAGCTCCGCCACCTGGGCCTCGGTGCGTGTCTGCGCGAGCGTGAGTTCCGCCACCTGAGTCTCGGTGCGAGCCTGGGCCTGCGTGAGTTCCGCCACCTGGGCTCCCGTGCGAGCCTGGGCAACCGTGAGATCGGCCTGGCCATCCGCGAGTTGGGCCACCTTCCCCTCGGTGCGCTCCTGAGCCTCCGCCAGCCGACCGAGGGTTGCGTTGAGTTCCTGGAACTCAGCCTTGGTCACCGTTTTTCCCAACTCCTCGAACATCGGCCCGAGGGTGTGGGCGAGCGACCTGGCAGCCTCTTCGCCCAACGACGAACGCAAATCTTCGTAGATTCGATAGGTGTTCATGAAGACGGGCTCCGCACCTGGTAAGCCGGTTGGCGACTCCACGCGACCAGCCGCCGTTGAGTGAAGTGTACAGGCGTCTATCCATGGCGTCAACCCACGACGCGGAGAGCACGGGATCGGCCGGCTAGCGGATGATCGGCAGGTCGGGAGCGGGCCTACTCGGCCTCCGGCGGTCAGCGCCGCATGGCGTTGCAAACATCCGCGGAGAAGATGGCGTCAGACCCTTCTCCGCTGTCCTGTTGGGCGCGGCGATTACGGGGCCGGCCGTGGTGGCCGGTGCCCGGCGATGCGGCCATCACCGTGACCCTGCCTGCGGGACGTGGCCGCCTTCGCCCGCGCACACGAGTGGGCCTGTCGCCCGTGTCAGTCACCCCAGACAAACGTGGCATACCCGGTGGTGCGGTCGCGAATCGCCGGTGAACCCCGCCACAGCACCACGGCCTCGGAGCCTCGGGGCTCATCGATGTCGTGGAGGGCTGCGGCCATCAGAAAGTCGGGCGCGGGCGATGTGGCGGCGCGGCCAAACGGTCGCAGCGGCAACTCGATCCGCAGGTCGTAGCCGCCGGCGACGCGCTGGCCGGAGGCGGAGCAGTCGCCCAGCGGCCTCCGGTTGACGAACGCCTCCGCCGTCGACGTCCCTTCGCGGTCTGGAGCGCTCGCCTTCACCCGCATGGTGCCGCGGCCCATACGGGGATCGACCCGCCGCGCGGCATCTAGCCGCAGGTCGAAGAAGAACTCCACGGCGTCGTCTTCCTCGATGGTCTCGTCGGTCACGTGCGCGTCGATCACGAACCGCTGCTCGTCGTGGCTGGTGGTGAATTCGAACGATCCGTCTTGCGGGCCGGTCCAACTGGCGGCGTCTTCCAGCACGAGCGCGGCACCGTCGGTTCCCCGAGCCCCACGAAGCCAGTCCGGTGCCCCGAGTGCGGGACGGGTGACACGCCTCGGGCAGACATGCCGCTCGTCGATCACGACGGGGATCAGTCGCTCGGCATAGAGCCCGTCGGGCCCGGGCGTGCGGAGCTGCGCTCGAAACGTGGCGCCCGCCAGACGCGAGAACGGGATGGCCTCGCCAAACCGCAGCCGCACCGACTGCGTCGCCGAATCGGTGGCATCGGCCGCCAGCCGCACGCGCTCGGGATCGACGCTGAGGCCGCGAAGGGGCAGCCCGTCAAAATCTCCTTCCAGGCTCACGGGCTCCTCGAACCCGTTGGTCAGCCGCACGTGGAGGTCACTCTCGACAAAGCCGGCGGCATCCTCGAGGAAGATGGGAGCGACCTCCACGACCGTGCGAGCGAGAAAGTCGCGAAACCGCCGCGACTCCTCCTCGGTGACCACGTCGGGTGGGAGGATGCCGTCGAGCGTGAGATTCACGACCTGCGGGCCGTCGGCCTCCATCGTCAGCCAGGTGACATGATCAAACTCACCGTAGGCCTGGCCGCGGAGCTGCGAGCCTCCCCCGGTGGTGGCCAGCGCGTAGTAGTGCCGGCCGCCGTTGCGGCGGTACTGGACGTAGTGATGGATATGGCCGGAGAACACCGTGTGCGGCCGGTCGGCGAGCAGTGCCTCGACCTGCTTCCAGTTGGTGCTGTCGGCGCGGCCCTCGGCCAGATCCCGCTCGGCGGTCGTCCAGAGCGGCCGATGGAGGAACACGAGCGTGTGACGGGCATCGGCATGGGCGGCCAGGTCGTCCTTGATGAAGGCCAGTTGCTCGTCGCCGATCCGGAGGAGTGGATCCTCGCTGCACAGGCAGAGGAAGCGCACCCG
The DNA here is from genome assembly GCA_903958265.1 of uncultured Planctomycetaceae bacterium. GTDB lineage: Bacteria > Planctomycetota > Planctomycetia > Pirellulales > UBA1268 > QWPN01. Next base: position 1,404 of record CAJBSQ010000467.1, on the reverse strand, counting down.
CTTGTAGTCGAAGGCATACCAGGTCGGGCCAAACTTTTCCCGCCAGAGCCCGTCCAGAAGGTCGTTGCTCAGATCGTGATTGCCCGCCACGAAGAAGAACCGCATGTCGAGGCGATCAACGAAGCCCTCGAACTCCCGCCACTGCCGCAGAGCCGCGGCGCGGTCATCGGTGAAGCCCTCCACGAGATCGCCGACCGACATCACGAACGACGGCCGAAGCAGGTTGATCTTGGACACGGCATCCATCCAAATTCCGGGGCGATGTCCTCCCGTGTGGTCGGTCATGATCGCGATCTGGAACCGGTCGGGGTTGTCGATCACGGGCTTGTCGGTCCACGGCGCCGCCCCGGGCAGGTCGGGAAGCACCATGGTGGGTGTGGCCGATCGGGTCGGCGGCGACTCATGCGGCCCGTCGTGACCGCCGGCGTGGCGAGCGGCACACGCCACAGCGAAAGCCAGGACTGCGGCTGTCGCGAGGCGTGGCGCGGGCGAACGGGGCATGGGGCCACTCGGGTGCGGAGGATTCCAAACGTCGCTACGATACCACGGTGGCGGCGATGATGTTCGCCGTCAGACGTTGCGGACGATTGCCGATCACCGTCGCAGGTCGCCGGCTGATCGTCAGCGAGAATCTCGGAGGTCGGCCGATGCCGCTTCGTCGGTGGCTGATCGCAGGGCTTCTCGTCTGCCTCGTGGCCGTGGGGATCGTCGCGGCCGCGGGCTGGGCCTACTTTCATCCTCGCTTCAACTGGCGGCGGGGCATTGCCTACGGCGAACGGCAGGGCGAGATCCTCACGCTCGACGTGCTCACGCCCTCCGTGCCCAACGGCCTCGGCATCGTGTTTCTCGTCAGTGGCGGTTGGAAGTCGGGGACCGGGTCGTTCCGGCCCTGGCTCATGGCCCCCCTCCTCCGCCACGGCTACACGGTGTTGCCCGTGTATCACGTGTCGCAGCCTGCGGCCACGGTGGACGAGATCTTCGCCGACGTCTCCCGGGCGGTGCGGTTTATTCGTGGGCATGCCGCCGAACTGGGCGTCGATCCCGATCGGCTCGGAGTTTCCGGCGGGAGTGCCGGCGGCCATCTGAGCCTGATGCTGGCCACCACCGGTGGCGCCGGGCCGGCCGATCCGGACGACCCCATCGCCGACACCTCGAGCGCCGTGCAGGCTGCGGCCGTCTTTTGCCCGGTGACCGACCTCACGGATCTCCGGGGCTCGACGGAGGATACGGGCGACGGCGGCCCGCCGCGGAGCTTTCTGCGGGCCTTTGACCAAGACCCGGTCGACATGCCGCGGTGGCGGCTGACGGCGGCCGAACTGTCGCCGCTGCTGCACGTGACCGGGGAGATGCCGCCGGTGCTCATCCACCACGGCGACCGCGACACGCTCGTGCCGCTCGATCAGT
>CAJBSQ010000466.1 GCA_903958265.1 uncultured Planctomycetaceae bacterium | reverse complement strand
GGGCCATTGCCAAACTCGTGCCGCTCTACCTCCTCGTGGCCGTGTTCTGGTCGCTCTACGATCAGACGGGCGGCGCATGGGTGCAGCAGGCGCAGCAGATGGATCGCCGCTTTCTTGGCATCGACTGGCTCGAGAGCCAGATCCAGGCGATCAATCCGCTCCTCGTGCTCCTCTTCATTCCGCTCTTCGGTCTGGTCCTCTATCCGCTCGTTGGCCGCTTCCTGAACTTCACGCCGCTCCGCCGGATCCTGGTGGGGTTCGTGCTGGCGATTGCCGCCTTCGCGATCTCGGCCACGGCCCAGCAGCTGATCGACGCCGAATCGGCCCGCCTGGCGGCGGCCGGTCTCGGGCCGGAGGGGGCACGCTGGCCGTCGGTGGTCTGGCAACTGGCTGCCTACGTGGTGATCACGGCGGCCGAGATCCTGGTGTCAATCACCTGCCTGGAGTTCAGCTACACCCAGGCCCCGCCCCAGATGAAGTCGTTCGTCATGAGCCTCTACCTGCTGAGTATCTCGCTCGGCAACCTGTTCACTGCCGCCGTCAACATGTTCACCCGAGACGGCTCCGGCAACTCGACTCTCACCGGAGCCGCCTACTACTGGTTTTTCACCGGCTGCATGGTGGTGGCAACGCTCCTGCTCGTTCCGGTAGTCTTGCTCTATCGTCCCCGCGAATACCTCCAGCAGGAAGCCGACGCCCCGGCCCTGGAGTAGCGCTCATTTCCCAAGGATTCCCCGAATGAACACCCGCTCCCCGAATCGTCCCACCCGCCGCTCGTTCCTCGCCGCCTCGGCCTCCGTCGCCGGCACGCTGGCCGGCGCGCCCCGGGCGTTTGCCGCCGCTGACGCCGCGGCCGGCGCGGAGCCTGCATTCAAAATCTCGCTCGCCCAGTGGTCGCTCCACAACACGCTCTTCTCGGGCAAGCTCGACAACCTCGACTTCCCGCGGACGGCGAAGCAGCAGTTCGGCATCGACGGGGTCGAGTACGTCAACCAGTTCTTCAAGGACAAGGCCCAAGACGCCGACTACATCGCCGACCTCGCCAAGCGGGCGGCCGACGAAGGCGTGACGAACGTCTTGATCATGTGCGACGGCCTCGGCAACCTCGGCGACCCCGATGACAAGGCCCGCACCGCGGCGATCGAGAAGCACTACCCGTGGGTCGAGGCGGCGAAGCGGCTGGGCTGCCACTCGATCCGGGTCAACGCGGCGAGCAAGGGCGAATTCGAGGAGCAGCAGAAGCTGGCCGCCGACGGCCTGTCGCGGCTCTCCGAGTTCGCGTCGCAGCTCGACATGAACGTGATCGTGGAGAACCACGGCGGCCTCTCCAGCAACGGCGAGTGGCTGGCGGGCGTGATGAAGATGGTGGGCAAGCCCAACTGCGGCACGCTGCCCGACTTCGGCAACTTCTACGACTACGACCGCTACCGTGGCGTTGCCGACCTGATGCCGTTTGCAAAGGGCGTGAGCGCCAAGAGCCACGACTTCGACGCCGAGGGCAACGAGGTGCGGACCGACTTCAAGAAGATGATGAAGCTCGTGCTCGACACCGGCTTTCGTGGCTGGGTCGGCGTGGAATACGAAGGCAAGGAACTGAGCGAGCCGGAGGGGATCCTGGCGACGAAGAAGCTCCTCGAACGGGTCCGCGACGAACTCGCGTGACGACGCCCGCATCACGGTTTTCCCGGGCGGCGTGCCGCGGCCTGGTCGCTCGCGCTGGTTGACCGGGTCGCCGGGTGACCGGTAGAGTTCGCCGCCGCCCCCTGAAGACCGCCCCGCCCCTCAGACCTCCCCGCCCCCTCAAGCCCTCCGATGCCCCATCACGACACCCAGACCCGCGAGACCGGCCGCGCCCGCCTCGAACGTCTCCTCCGGATCGCGGAAACCCACGTCGGCAAGGGCGTCTTTGCCCGCCGCCGGATCTCGTCCGACGTCGTGCTCGGAGAGGTGCTCGGCACCATCCTCGACAACCACCCGGAGGATTCCAGTTACGTGATGGAACTGGCCGGCGGCAGGCTCCTCGATCCGGCCCCTCCGCTCCGATTCGTGAACCACAGTTGCGATCCCAACTGCGAGATTTTCTACTGGGAGGCTGAACCGGGCGAAGCGGAGGAAGAACGGTTGTGGATGCAGACGATTCGCCCGATCCAACCAGGCGAGGAAATCCTGATCGACTACTGCTGGCCGGCAGACGCCGCGATCCCGTGCCGCTGCGGGGCGCTGACCTGTCGGGGCTGGATCGTGGACCCGGCGGAGCGGCACCTGATCGAAGAAGCGGAACCGACCTGACGCGGCCCCAGGTTCGTGACTGGCGGCTCGCGGGCTGGCTGCTGGCCGCCACGCTGACGGCCCTGGCAGCCTTCGGCATTTCCCGCCTGCGGTTCGATGACGACCTGCAGGCGCTCGTCCGCGACGGCAGTGCCCAGCTCGACCTCGTGGACGAGATCGCCGACGTCTTCGGCCCCCCTGACCGCGACTGCATCGTCCGGGCCGCGGCCCGATCCGGCGACATCTTCGACGCTGAATCGCTCACGGCGTTGGAGAGCCTCGCCGGCAGGCTGCGGACGATCGAGGGCGTGGACGACGTGCGGAGCATCTTCGACATCCGCCGGCAGGGAACCGCGGGCGTCGTGCTGCCGGTGATCCCGCGGACGTCGGCCCCGCTCGATGCCGAGTCGCTGGCCCGCGCCAAGGCCCGGGCCAGCGGGCACCCCCTCGTCGCCGGCCACCTGCTTTCGGCCGACGCGTCGTCGTCGCTGCTGCTCGTGCAGCTGTCGGCCACGGCAGACCGCCCCCCCGCATCGTCGGCGGTCGTCGCGCGGATCGAAGCGGTGCTCACGGAGTCGGCACCGGCCGAGGGGCCGCTGGCACTCGAGTTGACGGGCCTGCCGGCACTGCGCGAACAGGCCACCCGGGCGCTCCGCCACGACATGCTGATGTTCAACTCGATCGGCCTCGTGTTGGCCGTGATGCTCTCGGCGGTCGTGGCCCGGAGCCTGCGATCGACCGTGGTCGCGAGCCTGCCCCCGTTCATCGGCGCGATCTGGGCCCTCGGCACCCTCGGCCTGTTGGGCGCGCCTGTGAACATCCTCACCAGCGTGGTGCCGTCGCTGGCCCTGGTGGTCGGCACCTGCGACTCGATCCACTTCATCGAAGACATGCGCCGCAGCGCCCGGCGAGGGATCGACCCGCTGGCAGCCTCGTCGGGGGCCATCCGCCGCATTGGCATGGCCTGCGGCCTGACGAGCATCGTCACGGCGATCGGCTTTGCCTCGCTGGCCGTCGCGAGGATCGAGGCCGTCCGCACCTTCGGCATCGCCGCGGCCATCGGGGCCCTTGCGAGCTTCATGGCGGTCACCCTGCTCACTCCGCTGATCGCCTCGACGCGGTTCTGCAGCGGCCTGCGGCTCGGCCGATCCTCACCGCTGGCCGGCCGAGTGGCAAACGTCCTGGCGGCGTTGTCGGTGCGGCATGCCCGGCCGCTGGTGGTGCTCGCCTGCTCCCTGACAGCGGCCCTGGCGTTCGTCGGTTCAGGCCTCGACGCCGACACCCGGATCATCGACTCGCTGCCGTCAGGGGCTCCGGCTTCCCAGGCCCTGGCCCGCGTCGATGCGGAGTTTGGCGGGGTGATGGGGGTCGACGTGGTCGTCGAGTGGCCGGTAGACGTCGACTGGCGGGATCCTGCCGTGCTCGACGCGCTCGCCCTGGCCGAGGCGGCCGTCGGCCGGGAGGAGGGCATCTCCCGCACGATCTCGCTCTCGACGGTCGCCGCCGGCATGCCGCCGCGGGTGCGCCGGCGGCTCGATGTCGACAGCGTCAGTGACCTCGTCGCGCCGGAGTCGCGGATGGCGTTGGTGCGGGCCCGGGTGGCAGACCTGGGCTCACGCAGGCTGGAGGAGATCTACGATCGGGTCGATGCCTCTCTGGCACGTCTGGAGCAGGATCGACCCGGCTGGCGGTTTCGGCTGGCGGGCATGTCGGTCGTCTCGGCCCGCAACATCCGGCAGCTGGTGCGTGACCTCGGCTCGAGCCTCGTGGTGGAGGTGCTCGTGATCGGCTGCATCCTCGCCGTCGCCTTCCGCTCGCCCCTGGCCGGCATCGTCAGCATGCTGCCCAACATCTTCCCGTTGGTGGTGATCGCGGCGCTGCTGGTGATCACAGGCCGGTCGCTCGACCCGGCGACGGTGATCGTGTTCAACGTCTGCCTCGGCCTCGCCGTGGACGATACGGTGCACGTGCTCTCAGCACTCACCCGCAACCGCAAGGAGGGTGTCTCCATCGGCTCGGCGGTGCGCCGGGCCGTGTCCGAAATGGGCAATGCCGTGGTGATCGGTGGCGTGGTGCTCACCGTCGGGTTTGCAGCCGTGACGGCCAGCAGCGTGCCGTCGTTGGCCGGGTTTGGCGTGCTTGCCTGTGCCGCGGTGGCGTCTGCCACGGTGGCGGAGTTGCTGTTCCTACCGGCCCTGCTGGTGGTCACCGACTCCGTCGTCACCCGCTGCTGGCCCCTGTTCCGCGATGGGATCTTCGGCGGCACGTCGCCGGGCTGTCGAGCCCGCGGCACCATCGGGGCAGGTTTTCTCCCGGCACCGCCGAGCAGCCTGTAACCCGCCCAGAAAAACACCCCGCCAGAACACCCCCGCCAGAATACCCGGGCCGGCCGTGCAGGCTGCGGGCGGCCGCCTCAGGCCGGAGTCTCAGCGACGACCTCGGCGAGCGTCTCGAGCGTGCGGACGATCTGGTCCTCCGTGTGCTCGCACGTCAGGAAAAACCGCACCCGGGCCGCCGATTCGCGGACTGCCGGATAGAGGATTGGCCGGGCGTTGATGCCCCGCTCCAGCAGCAGCTGCGACACCCGCATGGCCCGAGCCGAGCTGCCGACGATCACCGGGATCACGGGCGTGTTGTGGCTGGGGCCGGTGTCGAGGCCGACGTCGTGAGCGAGTTTCAGAAACAGTTCAGACCGTTCGCGGAGAACGGCCAGTCGCCAGGGCTCGCGGCGAATCACGTGGATCGCCTCGAGTGCCGCAGCCGAGTTCGCCGGGGAGCAGGCGGTCGAAAATACGAATGCCGGCGTCGTGTAGCCGAGGTAGCGGATCAGCCGCTCGGGACCCGCAAGATACCCTCCCTGCGCGCCGAGCGCCTTGCTGATCGTACCCATCCAGAGATCGCCCTCGCGGGCATCCACGCCGAAGAAGTCACAGATGCCGCGACCCTCGGGCCCCATCGTGCCGATGGAGTGGGCCTCGTCGACGTAGAGCAGCGCATCGTGCTTCCGCTTGACCTCCAAAAACCGGGGCAGATCGGGGTAGTCGCCATCCATGCTGTAAACACCCTCGATCGCGACGACCACGCGACGGTACTGCGACCGCAGGTCGCGAAGCAGGCCATCGAGTTGCTCGGGGTCGTTGTGTCGAAACGACCGCTTGCCGGCCTTCGATGACGCCGCTCCCTGCACGATGCTGTTGTGGGCGAGTTCGTCGTAGAGGATCAGGTCTTCGGCACCGAAGAGGTGGCTAAACACCGAGGCGTTGTTACCGTAGC
>CAJBSQ010000465.1 GCA_903958265.1 uncultured Planctomycetaceae bacterium | reverse complement strand
TGCTCGATCAGCACCGGCTCGTGCTCGACCTTGCTCCGGCGTTTCTCTCGGTGAGCCCCCTCGACTGCGAGGCGCTCGACGTGCTGTTCGGGTTTGACTTTGCCTACCGCGGCAACCACAACGCCCTGCTGGCCGAGGCGCTCGGGGTGGGGCCAGCCCTCGAGCGGTTCGGCGAAGTACCGGGGGGCCGGGTGATCAACTACGAGCCGTCACTGACCATCTCCCTCGACGAGGATTGCCGCGTGCAGGTTCGGGTCAGCACCGAAACCCGCACCAATGCCTTCCAGGTGCGGACGGGCGAGTTCAGCGAGGAACAACTGAGCGTCTACGTCACTGCACGGCAGTACGGCAGCCTCGATCCCGACACCAGTTATGTCGACGCGATGGACCGCCTGGCACAACTCGCCCGCGAGGTGGTCGATTCGTGCGTAGTCGAGCAGATCCTCCGGCCCCTCGCCCGCACGATCGCGCTCAAGTAACAACCGCGCATTACCCCATAGGAAGCGCTTGGCCCACGGCGGCGCTCGGTCAGCGGCTGCGTTTGATCAGCGGCTGCGTTCGCCGCCCCGACCCTTGTTGCGGGCGTCGAGGTTTCCGGCGATCACGATACCGATGGCTTCGACCCAGCTAGGCACGTCGAGGACGGTGCTGAGCCCGCTCTCCTCGAGGATGTCTTCGTCGCCCGGATCCCGAGGCCTGCGGGCCGCATCCTGGCCCGCCTCCTCGACGCCGAGGAACTCGAGGCCCTCGTCGTCGTCGTCGTGACGCCCGGCGACCGGCGTAAAGTCGTCGCGACGTCCCCGCGACAACGATGACGACCGCGATTCGCCGGAAGGCCGGCGGCTGCCACGGGTTCGCGGCCGTGCCGGACCCGACTCTCGGGATGATCCTGACGAGGCCTCGCGTTCGCCGCGGCCGCGGACCTCACCCCCACGTCGGCGGCGGCCGCGTCCCTCACCGGAGGAGCCTCGATCGCCCGCGCGGGGTTTTGCCGGCCGCTCGCCCCGGGGGGGCTCCTGCCGGCCTGGCTCTGCCGGGCGGGCAGGCCTCATGCCGTAGGCAGTCGGCAAGGGTTCGTCTTCGAGATCGTCTGGCCGAGATGCCTCGCGGGCTGGTCGATCGGCCGCTGTCTCGCCACGATCAGATGTCTCACCGCGATCGGTTGCCTCGCCGGCTGGACGAGCCCGCCCACGGCCACCGCGGCGACCGCGCCGCCTGCGGCGACGGGGCCGCGAATCGTCGTCACCCCCCTCGCCTGGCTCGCCGCCGGAGTCTCTGGCGGCTGATTCACCATCCAGGGGCCGGTCGTCCGGCCCTCGCGCTGCTGAAACGGCATCGCGGTCGCGGTCACGATCGCGGTCATCCCAGGAATCTGCGGGAGCATCACGATCGACCGGGCGACGAGGTGCGTCGTTGTCGCCGACGGAGCTGCGGTCGGAGACGGTGCCCTCGGCCCGAGGTGCTGCGTCGCCCTCACGGCGACTGCGGCCGCGGCCGCCACGGCGTCCTCGCCGCCGGCGACGGCCACCGCGATCATCGTCGCTTTCAGCCGATTCGCCTTCGCGACGAGCCGGTTCGCCTTCGCGACGAACTGGTTCTCCGTCGCGACGAACTGGTTCTCCGTCGCGACGAACTGGTTCTCCGTCGCGACGAACTGGTTCTCCGTCGCGACGAGTCGGTTCACCGTCGCGACGAGCATGCTCACCGTCGCGACGAGGCGGTTCGCCACCCGCTGCGGCGGGGGCCGACTCGGGTGTGGCTGGGCCGCGGTCGTCGTACCGTCGCGGGCGGCGATCCTCGCGGACATCGTCATCGTGGCTCCGCCGCCGCTCGGTTCGCGGCTCCGGTTCCGGAGGGGGCACCGGGGCCGGTCGGCTCACGGGCTCGACCGAACGGGGGCGGGCCGCGGGCCGCGATTCGGCTCCACCGCTGACGCCGAGTTCGGACGCCAGCGCATCCCAATCACCGGACGCGGCCGCCGGCTTGGGGCGAGACGGCGGCTCCTGCCGCGGCTTTGCGGCCTGCGGTGGGCGGGGCGGAGCAGGACGGGGCGGTTCGTTGGCGGGCGCAGCTCCGAGCGATTCGGCGAGCGAGGCCCAGGGATCGTGCGGATCGTGATCCGGCATGGTCGTTTCCAGAGGCGAGCGGGGGGCGGCGACGGCGGAACGCCGTCAGGCAACGTCGACTCCCGTGATCGCAGAATACACCAACCGGCCCGATCGTGGCAGGCTCTCCCCATCGAGCCCGGCTGGGGGCGGAAGCGGCCCCGGAAGGCTGGCCTCCGGGGCCGCGGCGATCTGAACGTGAGGGCCGGGGCGACAAGGTCGGGGCCGCGATCAGGGCGGCGATCAGGGCGTCAGCCTCGAGAGGCTGAACTCCCGGATCATGCTGCCGTTGTCGGCCACTTCGAACAGCGGTCGGTAGGGGCTCGCCAGGCCACGCCGGGAACGGCCAGCCGGGTAGTACACGAGGTTCAGCCCGACGTTCCAGGCCGCCGGCGAGAAGTTGCTCGTCACGCCAGACCCGGTGATGTCGACCGACCGCGTCTGGCCGGGAACGAGGTAGGTGAACGTGCCTTCCATGGCGAACAACCGCGAGAGCGGCGCCCGCAGGAGCGAGCCAACGATTCCCTCGCCGTCGCCCGTGCCGCCGCCCCACACCTTCAGTTCGTTCGCATCGCCGAACTGCAGCCGGTAGAAGCCGCAGTAGAGATCGACGGTGCTTGCGGTGCCCTGGACCCGGCTGCGGGGCCGGAGAAAACCCTGCTGGTCGGTGATGTTGGCAGCACCCCAAAAGCCGAGCTCGTGGTAGCCCCACACGTAGCTGATTTCGACGCGCACCTGCGCGATGTCGGCGTTGTCGAGCCAGCTGTCGTGCAAGTAGTCGTACACCGCTCCACCCTGCAGGCCGTTGCCCTCGAACGCTCGGGTGAAGAAGCCGGTGGTCACGAAGCTCTGATCGCGGGCGTTCTTGTTGAAGGTGGTGTCGTTCACCGTGAGCGTGGCGGGCTGAAAGTTGGTCTGCGTACCCCGCCAGCCGAGCTGCCAGCCGAGGCCGAAGGCGTTCCAGAATGGCATCGCCCAGTTGAGATACTCGTTGGTGCCGTAGTTGCCGTGAATCCCCAGGTTGGTGTCGTTGGTGAACGCCGTCACGCCGGCACTCGCCGTGAAGTCGCGGTACCACCGCCAGCCGTAGTAGGGTTTGCCGAACTGCCGCATCCAGTTGCAGAAGCGGCCGCTGTGCTGGCAGAAGGGTTCGTCGTCCTCGCAGGCGTAGGGGTCGTCGTAGAGGGATTCGACGTGCATCACGGCGGGGTATTCACCCATCAGCAGGCCGCCCTCGCCCGGCATCATGCCCGAGCCATCCTCACCCATGGGCATGCCGTCGCCGGTCATCGAGGGATCCATGCTGATCCCGTCCATGCCCATGCCATCCATGCCGGAGTCGGTGCCGTCGATGCTCATGGGCATCTGCTCGGTCAGCGACGGCGCTGCGGCCGAGGGCACCGGTAGTTTCTCACCACCGGCGGGTGCGGGCATGGCGGGAACGGCGGTGGCGGCCGGGCCGCGGCCCGGCACGGCGGCGTCGTCGAGCGCTCCGACCGGCGCTCGCTGGGTCATCACCGACGGGATCCCCTCGGTGTTCATGGCGATCCGTGGGCGGGGGCCCGGCGTGGCCGCGTAGCGAGGTGCGATTCCGCCGCCGAGACGATCGTCGCGGGCGGCCGTCAGTTCGAGCGCATCGGCCCGCCGCTGCATGGCGACGGCCTGGCTGCCTTCGGGGGCGAGGATCGGACGCACCGCGTCGCCCTGGGGCGTTCGCATCGTCATCCCGAGCATGCCGTTGGGATTGGCCGGATCGAAGGCCCGTTGCAGAGAGCCCGTGAGGCGACTGGGGCTCGACCAGGTGCTCTGGGGAGCGGTGCTGGGGCGAGCCGTGGCCCGAGGCATGGCCCGGACAGCGGCGGGCCGCTGCGGTTGCCGAGCCTGTGGCATGGGAGCCGTTCGCGGCACCTCATCGGGCAGCACGACGGCCGCGGGAGCGGCCATCGGAGCGGCGGCCGGGGATGGGGTGGGGGCGACGATCGTGGCGGGGGCGTCGGCATCGAGCCGCTCGGCAACCGGCGCCGCTTCCCGATGGGGCGTCCACTGGAGTTGGGGTTCCGCGGCGATGCCAATTGACGCCACGCCTCCGGCCAGGGCTGCGACCGCGGTCGTGATCCGACGGCGTGGGTTGCGGAAGATGTTCATGGGTGACCTCCGAATTCCGTCTTCGACCGGCCAAAGGGGGCGCGGCAGAATCTCCTCGATCGTTATCGTTATCGGCATCGTCCCAGGTGGAACTTCCGACAAAATCGACGCGACCGGCAGGGGTTTCCGAGATTGCCCAGCCTGCCAGAGGCACGAACGGGCTTCGCCCCGTGAGAGCCCCGGGCCTGAGCAGGAAGGAGTCAGATGGCGGGGAGGGCGGCGGCGAGGTCGTCCCGGAGGTCTTCGAAGGCTTCGAGGCCCACCGCCAGCCGGATGAGGCCGTCGACGATGCCGACCGCGCGGCGGGCCTCAGGGGCATAGGAGCCGTGCGACATCACGGCCGGGATCTCGATCAGCGACTCCACCGCGCCGAGGCTCACGGCGAGCTGGAAGAGCGTGGTCGACTCGACGACCCGCCGGGCGTCGGCGAGG
>CAJBSQ010000464.1 GCA_903958265.1 uncultured Planctomycetaceae bacterium | reverse complement strand
GTGGAATGGCTACTGGCGGGACGAGATCCGCAGCGGCTCGGGCTGGTGGCGGAGAACGTGATCTCGATCTGCTCCACCGAGGACGCGGAGGCCTCGCTGCCCTCACTCGACTTCCACGACACCCCCTTTCTTGGGAACATTCTCCGGATCGGTGGCCGCACCATCCAGCTGATCGCCGTCGAACAGCTCCTACCCTCCGACATCTCCACCGGCCTGTTTCCCGAACCCGCCGCGAAGGCCCCCTGATGCTTGACGGCGCCATCGAACTGCTGCGGGAGTGGATCGGACTCGACGCCTCGACGATCGGCACGGCGTCGCTCACGCGGGCGATCCGAGGACGCATGGAGGCGTTGGGCCTCGCCGACCCCGAGGCGTTCGTCGCGGTGGTGCGGGGCGACGTGGCCGAGCGCGACAAACTCGTCGAGGAGGTGATCGTCGCGGAGAGCTGGTTCTTCCGAGACCGGCAGGTGTTCGAGTTCGTCGCCACGATTGCCGCCACCCTTGCCCCGCTGCCAGGCCGGTCACCCGTCCGGATCCTGTGTGCGCCCTGCGCGTCCGGCGAGGAGCCCTACTCCGTGGCGATGGCTCTCCTCGACGCGGGGCTCGCGCCCGGGCAGTTCGTGATCGACGCGATCGACGTCAGTCGGGTGGCGCTCGAGCGGGCCGCCCGGGGCCGCTACTCCGCCAACGCCTTTCGCAACGCCGACTGCTCCTTCCGCGAGCGCTGGTTCCGCACCGAGGGATCGGCCGCGGTGCTCGATGAGCGGGTCTTGTCCTGCGTGCGGTTCGCCTGGGCAAACCTGTGCGACGACCAGTTCGCCGCCGATCGCAGCACCTACGACGTGGTCTTCTGCCGCAACCTGCTGATCTACCTGACGATGGAAGCCCGGGGCCGGGTGGAGCGGACGCTCGACCGGCTTCTCCGCCCCGACGGCATCCTCGTGCTCGGCGCCGCCGAACCTCCGATTCTCAAGGGGGACTGGATTCCAGCCGGTGCGGCCTCGCTGTTTGCCCTGCGGCGCGGCGTTCATCTGCCGCCGGCACCACCGCCGCCCGAGCCGTCGGTTCGGCCCCCGCGTGCCAGCCTCCGGCCGGCCCGGGAGAGCCTGCGGCCAGCGGCCCCGGCCCCGGCGGTGCCGACCGCGCCTCCGGCCCCGGCCGCAGCGACACCGACCCTCCAAGAACTGCTCGAGCAGGCGGGGGCTCTCGCCAACGCTCGCCGGCATCTCGAGGCTCTCGAACTCTGCGCGCGGCACCGGGTGGCGCTTCCGCCGGCGCCTGAGCTCTTCTTCCTGATGGGAATGCTCCACCAGTCCCTCGGCGATCTCGACCGGGCCGAGGGCTGCCTCCACAAGACGCTCTACCTCGACGCCAGCCATGAGGAGGCGCTGCTCGCGCTGGCCTTGCTGGCGAGGCAGCGGGGCGACACCCGGATGGCCGAAACCTACCGCCAGTCGGCGGCCCGCGTCCTCGCCCGAAAGGCCGCACCATGATCGACAAGGCGCGTCGGGAAGCAGCCGTGGTGCATGCTCCGATGCCGGAGTGCTGGCGGATCATCGGCGTGGCGGGGGATCGGAGCTGCCCGGAACTCCAGGCCTTCGTGCACTGCCGCAACTGCCCGGTGCTTGCCGAGGCGGCCCGCACGTTCTTCGACCGCGTGGCACCGGAAGGGTATCTCGAGTCCTGGCGGGTGATTCTCGAGGAACCGGCCGAGGCGACCGAAGCCGCCGATACCAGCGTGCTGGTGTTTCGCGTCGATCGGGAATGGCTCGCCCTTCCCACCGCCGCCCTGGTGGAAGTGACGCCTACCCGCGCGGTCCACACCGTACCCCACCGCTCCGGCGCGGCCCTCGCCGGGCTGGTCAACATTCGCGGACAACTCCAGCTCTGCATGTCGCTCCACAAGGTGCTGGGCCTGCCGGGCGGCCCCCGAGCGGATGACGGGAGCGACGGCACGGCCGAGGCGGGCACGCCGCGGCTGATCGTGATGGAGCGGGAAACCCCGCACGGTGCCGAACGCTGGGTGGTCGGCGTCGACGAGGTCGCCGGCGTGCACCGGGTGGGCACGACCGACCTGCGGCCGGTGCCGTCGACGGTCAGCCAGGCCGCGGCTCGCTGCTCGTCGGCACTCTTCGCCTGGCAGGAGCGGACGGTGGCCCTGCTCGACGAGGTCCGCCTCTTCGAGACCCTCAACGGCACGGTGTCGGCATGAGTGGAGGACCGACCCATGGCTGACGACCTGAGCGGCTTCTCGATGCTGGAACTCTTTCGGCTCGAGGCCGAGAGCCAGACCGCCGTGCTCTCGGCCGGGGTGCTCGCCATCGAGGAGCTGGAGCGGTCGCCGCAGACCGTGGAATCGATGATGCGGGCAGCCCACTCGCTGAAGGGCGCGGCCCGGATCGTCGGGCTCGATCCGGCGGTGCGAGTGGCCCACTCGCTCGAGGACGTGTTCGTCGCGGCCGGCAAGGGCACGTTCCGGGTCCAGCCGCGGCACGCCGATCGGCTGCTCGGCGGCGTCGACTTCCTCTCGTCCATCTCGAAGGCCGACGACGCGCTCGAGCCGACGAGCGACTGGGCGGCCCGAGCCGAGCAGCTCGTGGCCGAACTCACGACCATGCTCGTCGAGCAGGAGGCTCCGGTGACGACCGCGGCCGAGGTTCCGGCGTCCGAGGTGGTCGCGCCGATCGCGTCGGGCACGCTCCAGACCGCGACCCCGGCCATCCCCCAGACCGCGAGCCAGCCCCTGCCCTCGGCCGCGGTCCCCGCCCCGCCGCCGCGTGGGGGCGAGCAGGCCGACCGGGTTGTCCGGGTCTCGGCGGACAGCCTCACCAGGCTCGTCGGCCTCGCCGGCGAATCGCTCGTGGAAACCAGGCAGCTCCGCCCCTTCGTCGACGCGCTGCTGCAGCTGCGGGCGAGCGACGTCGACCTCTGCGATGCCATTTCCGCGGTCGACGAGAAGCTCAAGAGTGGCGACGTCGCCGTGCCTGCG
>CAJBSQ010000463.1 GCA_903958265.1 uncultured Planctomycetaceae bacterium | reverse complement strand
TGACTCGGTGACGGATGTTCGCATGGTTGCGGCGCGGGCTCTTGGCGACTGCCCGGCCGACTCTCCTCGCCGGGCCGCCGTGCAGGCGACGCTGGCTCGTCGCCTTGGCGGCGACGAGCCCCACGTGCGGGTCGCCGCAGCCACGAGCCTCGGCCGGCTCGGCCGGCGCACCACCGACGATCCCGCGATCGCCGCCGCCCTCGTCGACCTCGCCGGCTCGCCTGCCGCCCAGGATCGTACGGTGCGGCATGCGGCCTCCATGGGACTCGCGACCGCCACGTCGTCCGAACAGCTCGACACCCTGGTGATGCATGAGTCGCCGCAGGTGCGGCTGGTCGCCTGCGTCGCGCTCCGCCGGCTTCGCGACCCGCGGCTCACGCGGTTGCTCGACGACGCCGACGAGCAGGTCGCGATCGAGGCGGCCCGTGCGATCCACGACCTGCCGCTTCCCGGTGCGTTTGCGGCGCTCGCCGCACGGGCCGCCGCGGGCCCGGCCGACGACGCCTTCATCCGCCGGGCCGTCTCCGCCGCCGAGCAGCTCGGCACGGCCGACGCCACCACCGCCCTGCTCGCCGTGATCGCGCGGGACGGCGTGTCGCTCGAAGCCCGGCAGGAGGCGATCGACGCCCTCCGCAGGTGGGCGACCCCGCCCCGCATCAATCGCGTGACCGGCGAGTGGCTTCCCAGCGCCGTCCCCCGCGACGTGGCCCTCGCCCGCGACGCACTCACGAAGGCCGTCGCCGGGCTCGCACAGCCCGCGGCTACCACCCTCGACGAATCGCTTCGCGCGAGCCTGCTCACGGCCGCCAGCGCGGTGGGCGTGGCCGACATCGCGCCGACCCTGCGGACATGGTGCGGCGATGCAACGCTCTCGGCGGCGTCACGCGCCGGTGCGCTCGATGCCCTGCTCGCGGCGGGCGATGGGGAGGTCGGGCCGCTCGCCGACCGGCTCATCGGCGACCGCGAACCACTCGTCCGCATGGCGGCGCGACGGGTGCGGGCGGCGCAGCAGCCGACCGCCACGATCGTGCCCGATCTCGTCGCCGCCTGCGGTGGGCCCGATCTCGCGGAGCGGCAGCAGGCCGTGAGCCTGCTCGCCGGCATCTCGCAGCCCGAGTCGACCGCCGCGATCGCGGCACTGGCCGCCCGACTTCGCGATGGCAGCCTCGATCCGACGATCGCCCTCGAGGTGGGCGAGGCGGCCGCCCTGCGGCTCGGCGGGAAGCCCGATCTCGCGGCCTCGCCCGATCCGCTGGCCAGCTGGCACGACGTGCTCGCTGGAGGCGATCCTGCCCGGGGCCGCGGGATCTTCCTCGGCAAGGAGGAGGTGTCGTGCGTCCGCTGCCATCAGGCGGGGGGCACGGGGGGTGACGTCGGCCCGAAGCTCGATAGCATCGCGAAACGATGCGACCCGCGCTCCCTCCTGGAATCCATCGTGCTGCCCAATGCGAGGGTCTCCGACGGCTATGCGACAACCGTGATCATCACCGACGAGGGGCTCACGATCTCGGGCGTGGTGACCGCCGAAGACGCCGAGACCGTCAGCCTGCGGAATGCCGACGGCCGTATCGAGAAGGTGGCCGTCACAGCGATCGACGAGCGGGCGAGCGGCCCGACCTCCCCATCGCCCGCCGCAAGCAGGGCATCGAGCGCACCGGCGCGTGACGCCGCCGAGAGCGTTGCATCGCCGCACCATGTCCGCAGGGTCGGCG